>JAIOTR010000128.1 GCA_021106665.1 Bacteroidales bacterium | reverse complement strand
TGTTAAAATTTGGTTTGATCAGTTTTGCAGTTTTACAAACCGATTTGATTTCTACACCCATATATTTACAGATAATAACGTCTATTGTTTTCAGTGGCTACCTGTTTTTTATATTACATAGAAGACAAATTACTGCATCTGAGAAATAAAAAATTTAAACCCCTAATTTGATATGGCAGGGATTTATCTACATATCCCTTTCTGCAAGCAGAAATGCCATTACTGTAATTTTTATTCAGTGGCTTCTGAAAAAAATAAAGTTTCATTATTAGACGCCTTAACTATAGAAGTTGATTTACAAGAAAGTTATTTGGGGAATGAAATTGTTGAGACAATTTATTTTGGGGGCGGAACACCTTCGTTATTATCGGCTAATGAAATCAATCATTTGTTTCATAAATTACAAGCCAATTTTACTATTTCTAAAAATGTAGAAGTCACTTTTGAAGCCAATCCTGATGATTTAACCAAATCATATCTATACTCGTTGAAAAAAACTCCTGTTAATCGATTGTCAATTGGAGTGCAATCTTTTTTTAATAATGATCTGAAATATTTAAATCGTGTTCATTCAGCTGATCAGGCTTATAATTCGATAAAAGAAGCTCAACATGCTGGATTTCAAAACCTGAGTATTGATTTGATCTATGGTATACCAACATTATCAGAAATAAATTGGCAAAAAAAACTTGAAGTTTTCTTTTCTTTGAACCTTCCACATCTTTCTGCTTATGCCTTAACTGTGGAACCGAAAACGGCACTGGATGTTCTTATTCGTAATAATAAAACAAATCCTGTTCAAGAAAATAAAGTGGCTGATCATTTTCAAATTTTGCTTGATCAAATGAGCACAAATAATTACCTTCACTATGAAATATCCAATTTTTGCAAGGAGAATTTTTATTCAAAGCATAACAAAAGTTACTGGTTTGGGGGAAAGTATTTAGGCTTAGGCCCTTCCTCTCATTCATTTGATAGTGATACAAGGCAATGGAATGTTTCTAATATCAATAAATATATTAATGAAATAAATAATGGCCATATTCCTGCAGAAATTGAAATATTATCTTTAGATCAGAAATACAATGAATATATTTTAACTTCATTAAGAACTATTTGGGGAACAGATGAAAATTATATACAGGAAAAATTTGGCAATCAATACAACCTTCACTTTAAAAAATATGTCAAAAGGTTTATTGATGACAAAAAAATATCAATTAAGAATGGTAAATATTGCCTGACAGATTCAGGCAAAATATTTGCAGATGGAATTTCATCAGATTTATTTGTCTAACTTATTGAAAATTATATAATTTTACAAATTCATAATTAAGAACTAACACGAATCTCTTCCTGACGCAGGTGTTATTATGGAAATGAAGTATATTTTTATTGGAGTAGTATTAATTTTATATACAATTGTAGTTTACCTGTTTTCAAGATTAGGGAAGACCCGGGAAATAGGACCTAGAAGACTATTCCTAATCAGCTTTTTCCTTACACCTATCATGGGCTTAGCTTTTTTGTTAAGTTCTAATGAACGAAAAATGTATACCTACACTGAACAAAGTTACAAATGTGAAAAATGTGGATACACCTTTTCTGAATCATTTGACTGCTGTCCATTTTGTGAGAAAGAAGGTTACAAACATAAACTAAAACCTGTCAGTAAATTGATGACTTAAGTCTTTTTGAAAAGAAGTTTTTTTGTGATTATTTTCCCGTTAAGATTTAAAACCACAAAGTAAATCCCACTTTTAATTCTATTGTTCCCGTTAGTTTCCCAAATAAATTCACTTAAACCGGAAGCAAATTTCCCGACAAAAAGGGTTGTGATCTTTTTCCCTTGCAAATTATAAATCTCAAGACTACCAACATCATTTGTTTGAGTTTCAAAGGTTATTGTAGTCGATGAAAAAAATGGATTTGGGAAAATGGATATTTTCACATTGATAGTATTAAAAACAGGTTGAAAAACAGAAGTTGATAAAGTATCCTGATAAAGATCATACTTATACATCGAGCGGCCATAAGTAGCAGCAATTAATGTCCTTGAATCATTGTGAAGGGTCAAATCCGGTACAGGAACATTAGGCAGGTTTGAACCCATCATTTCCCAATTTTGTCCGATATTATTAGTAGCAAATACACCTACATCAGAAGCTACATATAATTTGGAATTGTCTTCAGTGTCAATAATTACATCATTTAGGGGTGACTCAGGTAAGTTGCCCGAAATATCTTCCCAGTATTCACCCTTATTTGTTGTTCTGAAAATATGAGGCAAAAATTCATCCCACCTATACCCTGAAAAAGTTATATAAGCTGTATTTTCGTCAATCGGGTCAGCTGCTACCCGGGTAACCCATCGATCAGGAAGATCACCAGAAAGATATTCCCAACCCATTCCGTTCGTGGCGCTTACCCAAACATTCCCGTCATCGGTTCCAACATAAATAATCTCAGGATTTACCGGCGATACCGAAATTGTAGTGATGGTTCCATAAGTTAAATTAATTCCAGGGCCATTGGTCAAATCAGTACTGATAGCCTCCCAGTTAGTGGCCCGATTAGTTGATTTGTACAAGCGGTTAGCCCCATAATAAAGGATATCAGGATTTGTCGGATCAAAAACTACAGGTGTATTCCAATTTTTTCTATCAGAACTGCTTATCCCATTCATTGCAGTACTAAACCAGTTTCCTCCGTTTGTTGATTTAGCAAAGTTTCCATATTGATATTCTGCATATACATAATTGTTATCTTCAGGATCAACCAGCACATAAAAACCATCGCCTCCATAAATGCTTTCCCAATCATCCGTATTTCCTGTCATTGTTCTATTGGTTCCGTTATCCTGTGTACCTCCATATAAGCGCTCCGGATACTGAAAATCAACTTCGCAAGTATAAAATTGCATTAT
>JAIOTR010000328.1 GCA_021106665.1 Bacteroidales bacterium | reverse complement strand
GTAGGAACTGTTATCAGGAACGGAGATGTAGGTTGAGACTCTTCACCACTATATACCGCAGTTACAGTATATGAAAATTCAACTCCGGGATCAACCATCGGATCGGTGTATTCCATCACGGTTACATTATCAAGTAATACACCGTCCTTGTATACATTCCAACTGTCAGGATCACCGCCTGTCGGCATTTCCCATGTGAGGTTAACATCGGTACAATCCCATGAACCTGCAAGGTCAATGGCCGGAATCAAACCTTCAACAGTCATGGTGACCGCAACAATAGGTTCACCTACATTAGGTGTTGTTGAGAAATGAATTTCTGCTTCATAAACACCCGGTAATAATTCAAACGCGTCGAAATGTAATGTCATGTCTTCGTTTGTTCCGGGATCCAGTGTGCCTGAAGTAGGATCAATGGTTAACCAAACCGGACCGGCTTCACAAAGTTCAAGTCCCCAAATATTTACATTCTGAGAGGTGCCTAAAAAGACCCAAAATCCGACTTCCAGGTTATCATCAATGGCCATACCACCGGCAATACCGGTTCCTACATTAGCAACAGATCCCACATCAAAATAAGTTCCTGTTTCAGCTCCGTCAGGTAATTGCATTTGAATAAGCTCGTTAAGAGTGGCGCCTACTTGAGCATATCCCCAAAGATACGGTGCACCATCACTATAATTATCATAGGCAAACCCATAATAACTGTCACCTACTGGTCCAACATTCCAGCTTCCGAGGTTTGCTCCGGTTTTGTCAAACTTTGTAATGGCACTTCCCCAGTTATTGGCATAGAACGCATCATCGTCTTCATTATAGCCAATTGCCCTGCAATCGGTGGGAGCGCCAAAAGTACTTACTGTAGTTTGTGCATCAAAGTCCATTTCATATACAGTTGGTGATGCAGCACCACCATAAAAGTAAGTTCCGTCATAAGCCAGATCCCTTACAGCGCTTGCTGAACCACAAGTAAATGATTCGATGTAGGTTCCGTCCATGGCATAACGATAGAAATCGGAACCATTCCATTTGGTGGTATAAATGTAACTACCATCAGTTTCTATACCTGCTTCACCACCACCAACACCAACGGGCCAGTCAAACAGAAGGTCAAACATTTCATCTGTTCCGTTATCGCCAGTTATAACTACAACAGCTGCACTCCAGTCAACTGTTCCAAGTCCGGGGTTACTAATGTTTACCGTTTCATCCGTTGTCTGGTTCGGCTCCACAGTAACTTCTACTGATAATGGATCAACAGTGAATTCCGGAGCAGTCAGTTCAAAGTCCAGAATTGTAGTCTGTTCTTCAAGGATTACAACACCGGTTGCTATAGCAGGATTGTAACCTGCGGCATTGCAATAAACATCCCATGTTCCAATCATTACACTATCTATGAGATAAGTGCCGTCAGCTGCAGTTTCGTCTGTCATATCATTAATCAAAATTTCTGCACCCTCTATCGGATTTCCTGTTCCCAATTCTGTAACCGTACCTGCCAGGTCACCATAAATAAACACGATACATGTACCGGTGAACGTTCCGCCGGTAGGATCAACTCCACCTACACCATCAGCAAATACTTCGTTATCATCATTATCATAAATATAGTATGAACATTCATAGGGCCATCCACCGGCTGTAAATACGCAGGTAATCTCAGCTCCGGATCCTACATCAAAATAAAATGTTTCGGGGCCAGAACCAGTTGCAATGGTAATGTTATTCAATACAACAGTGCCATCAACAGAGATTGTAAGAGTACCCCCATTCCAGCCATCGCCGAAATCATCCCAAAGAACAACATAAAATTGGCATTGTACCTGGAATTGAAGTTCGAAATCAAGTTGTGTATCAGTCTCTGCAGTGACATCTACATCTGTCGCTACTTCAGCCATATATGTAGGATGATTGGCCATGACATCATAAGTACCAGCTTCGATAATTATTTCATAGGTACCATCGGCTGCTGTCAACACTTCGAAATCTGTATCAATTACAGAAATCGTAGCATTTTCAATCGGATCACCCGTAACGTAATCGGTCACAGTACCCATTAACCTACCATAGAGAATTGGTAATGTAAAATCAATACCTGTTACAGTTGCGCCTTCAGCAACAACAATACCTGGAGCTGTTTGTGTATCATACCCGTAAAGTGTGGCAACCACATCAAAAGTTCCGGGATAAACAGTAATTTGGTAATCACCGTTTGCAACAGGAAATGTAGAATAAGGGCCAGCTTCAACCAGCACTTCGGTTACATCCCCGATATTATAAGGTAATGAGCCATCAAGGAAAACATTTCCTTCAATATATCCAAACAGGAGATTTCCGACTGTCATTGAAACAGGAACAGTAACGGTACCTACATCAGGATCAGAGGTGAAATGAATGTTGGCTGTTTTTACTGTACCAGGTACAATATCCGTAGCATCGAAATTCACATCCATTATTCCAATATTACCAGGATCAACATCACCTGAGGAAGGATCAATGGTGATCCATAATCCCTGGGCAGGAGCTAATTCATACATAAAGAACACATCGGGAGTTCCCTGCAATAAACCGCCAATCGACAAAATTCCTGAATATACATTTGGCACCACAAATAATCCACCAGCTATGGCAGAAGCGTTAGGACCCAAATCAGCCATTACATCATAAGAGAATCCGGTCATTGTAAGTGAATTCAGATCAGCCTCGTGAATAAGCTGAGCTGTTCCTGCACCGGCTCCCTGGTCAAAGATCCATAGTAGAGGAGAACCTGTAGACCATGTGTCGTAAGCTGTGCCATAAATTCCAAGCAATCCATGTGTTGTAGCAGGAATGGCATTTAATGTAGCGCCTGCTTTGCTCACCAAGGTAATATCTGTGGCCCAATTGGCGCACCAAAATGCATCGTTGCCATCATCATAAGCAATACTCCTTACCTGTTGTGGAGAAGCAATGGTACTGATCATTGTCTGACTTACAAAATCCATTTCGTAAATAGTATTGGCAGCTGCACCGCCATACATATAGGTTCCATCAAAAGCAAGGTCTCTTAACCCGGATACACCTGGAATTGAAAACTCCTCAATAAGGATACCATCAAGGTCAAATTTGTGTATTAAGTTAGAAGCCCAACGGGTGGTATAGTAATACTGTCCGTCACATTCGGCTCCGGCATTTCCCAATGCACCTGTTGCGATTTCCACATCAAATGAGAATTGCAGATCCCATGCATCATCTGTAAGCATTTCAAGTTGTGCGTTCCAACCCAGCAAGCCATCGCCATTATTGGCAATATCAATATATTCGGTAGCCTGAGTATTCGGATCAATTATAATATTAATGGCTGTAGGAGTAATTTCCATTGTAGGTGATGTCATTGCAAAATCCTGTTGAGTTGTTGTACCAACAGAAATATTTACTGTGGCTGCTGCAGGGTTATAACCATCTTTGGTACAATCTACCGGCCAGTCTCCAACAAGTACATCTGTAATCTCATAATAACCATCAGATCCGGAAAATCCAGTCCAGATGCCATTGTTAACAGCAATCATAGCGCCATCAATCGGAGCGCCACCGGTATTTTCAGTTACATACCCTTCGAGGCTGCCATAGTCCGGTACACCAACGATCACAGAATAATCTTCTGCCTCGCCGTAAGTATACGATCCGCAAGGATCAGTAAATGTAGCAGCATAAACGGCCATCGCACGCATCCCATGGTTCCCGGGTGTGGCGCCGGCAGGAATTGTAATTTCGACATCATAAAGTACGCCCGAAGATTCCATCCAGTAATCAACGAGGATCATTTCATCCGGAGTAAGAACCATATCATCATTAAAATCGATCCAGATATTAACATATTGGTTGGGAAAGCCAGTACCCAACGTAAATGTATGTGCTAAACCCGGCAGTAAAATGGCAGGACCTAATTCGTAATACTCACTCCATCCGCTGAAACCGGTATTGTTTTCACATCCGTTATTTAAATTCTGAATTTGTTCAACGGCAAAGTCAGTAAATCCATCTCCAACATCACATCCGGTAGAATATGTTGGCATACAGAATGATTGAGAGGGCTGGCTATTTTCAACTGATTTTATTTTGCAGTCGTTATTCGGATTTTCATCTCCTGCCAGATCGGTACATGATTCAAATTCATATGTACCATAGGCAGAAAGATCAACTGTCACAGCAAAGGTATGATCAATAGATTCCCCTGAGTTGATAGTTGTTGTAATCGTTTCAACAACCTGACCGCCGCCATCCATTTCAAACCATACATCAAAATTGGATTGTGGATCAGTACCAAAGTTCTTAATGGTAACTGTAACCGGTTCAGTACTTGTAAGGTCTACACCAGACGAAGGTTCTACGATTGATTGTACACCAACATCTACTGTAAGTGGTGGTCCGGAAGTACAGAGTTCAAGACCCCAGATGTTCACATTCTGTGATGTACCAAAAATTGTCCAGAATCCTGGCCACAGATTATCATCAATGGCCATACCACCGGCAATACCTGTTCCAACAGCTGCAACCGATCCAACATCAAAATAAACACCTGTTTCAGCTCCATCTGGTAATGACATCTGGATAAGTTCATTTAGTGTAGTACCCACCTGAGCATAACCCCAAAGAAAAGTACCACCACAATAATTATCATAAGCAAATCCATAATAGCTGTCACCAACAGGTCCTACACTCCAACTTCCCAGGTTTGCCCCGGTAATATCGAACTTTGTAATATTGCTTCCCCAGTTGTTGGCATAAAATGCATCATCATCCTCGTTGTAAGCAATTGCCCTTACATCTGTAGGGGCTGAAAATGTACTAACAACGGTTTGTGCATCAAAGTCCATTTGGAATACCGTTGGAGATGCAGCTCCACCGTAAAAATAAGTACCATCATAGGCAAGGTCCCTGATAGCACCGGCAGTTCCACAGGTGAATGTTGCAAGGTAATTTCCACCCAGGTCAGACTGATAGAATTCAGAACCATTCCACTTGGTTGTGTAAATGTAATTCCCGTCAGTTTCAATACCTGCTTCGCCACCTCCAATGCCTACCGGCCAGTCGAATTGCAAATCAAACATGTCGTCTGATGGGATTGGTGTTTTTTTGGCATTGACATCAATGTCATTCGGCCAAAAAGCCAATGCAGGATCCCTTTCGGGATAGGTTTGAGCCAATTGCTCAAAAACTGTGGGTGCTTGCTCGACACCTCCCATTTGCTGCAAATCTTTTGCAGGCTTTACTTGTTTTTCTAAAAGATTTTTTAATGTCGGCGAAACTTCATTCTGAGCAATAACGCCCGAGAAAATGAAGAGGGCAGAGACTAAAAGAATCCAAAATTTGTTAAAGTTTCTCATAATCTTAAAAATTTAGTTAACTAATAATGTTGTTTTTAATTATATTATTATTTGAAGTTGCCTGAAATTTTGTTTTTCCCTATATTTAAGGGAACTTGCCTTGATTCAATATATTCCATTTTGTTTGTGACATAAATAAAAATAAATTCAAATATTATTGAGAATTGAATAGTCGACGGCTGGATAATATTTCCATATTTGTGGTCATAAGAAACGAGCCAATAGCCCTGTAAATTTACAACAATAAATTTAATTAAATAAAAAAAATAAAAAAAAAGGGCTGAATTTTATTTCAGCCCCTTTAAAAGCATTATTTCTGACTACATAAAGTTGTCAGTCAAAACGTTTAAAATTATCCTATTCTACGGCAATCTTCCTTACAATACTACCTTCATCCGTTTCAAGTTTGATGTAGTAGATACCACTTTCAAATTGAGAAACATCAATCTGATAGTTCATGGTATTTACTGCTTCATCAACTACTATCTGCCCTGCATTATTAAGCACACTAATAGTTGTCATTTCTACCGGTGTCTTAACATTTACAAGATCGGTGGCCGGATTAGGGAAGATCTGGAACAGAGATGCATCATAATCTTCGATACCTGTTATTAACACATATGTTGGATCAGAAGGATCAGAATCCGCAAAGTAATATACTGCAACAACATAGTACTCATAGAAGCCAGCATTCAAAGCACCATCAACATAAGTAAGATCTGTAACACCATCAGCTATCATTGATCCATCGCGATAAATACTATAAGAGTCAGGGGCAAGACATGCTTCTGGTTCATCCCAGGTTAATGTTACATCATTTTCATTTGGAATGTCTGCAACACCTTCAAGACCTAATGCTTCAAGGTCAACTGGAGTTGGTACTGTAATCATGAACGGAGCTGTAGGTTGCGATTCATCGCCACCATAAACTGCCGCTACAGTATACGAAAATTCAACTTCCGGATCAACCATTTCATC
>JAIOTR010000481.1 GCA_021106665.1 Bacteroidales bacterium | reverse complement strand
GTCAGGATACCAATATGTATAGCTGTGCCTCCTGCATCTACCATCATCGCTGGAATAATGGTATCCACATCAATAAAATTTTGGGCAAGGGCTAAAAATCCGGCATGCCAAAGCAGTGAATAAAAATTGCGTTTTGATATTTTGGGGGTTAATTTCATTTCAGTTCTGATATTCTTTCATGCATTTCTCACATTCCGGGTATCCTGGGCATTCTCTTTAATTTTGAGTTTTTATAATAAAACCCCCACCCTCTCTTCATCCAGTGCCCGATGATGGGAAGCGGGAGAATAAAATCCCGTTTATGGTTACGTACCACAAAGGCAGCACCGTCACCTGAATCCATCACACAAACGATATGAAGTTTTTCCCAGTAACTTTTGCGTTTACCTTTCCCGATCAATTCATTGTGCACATTATATGTACTCACATCGGCCATTACTTCTGCGATGTGACCTTGTTTTGCAGCCCAGTCGTGGCCTGCAATTTCTGCAATATCTCCAATTGCGTAAATATTGCGATGACCTTCCACACGACATAACTCGTTGATTTTAATAAAACCGGCTTCGTTCAATGGCAACTTTGATTCTTTAATGACTTTGTGTCCATCTCCACCGGAAATATAAATTATCAGGTCGCTTTCCAGTTTCTGCCCATCAGCAAATACAACAGCATTTTCCTCGAATTCTTTAATCTTTTTCCCAACCTGTTTTTCAATGTGATAATGTTTAAAAAACAGATCCATTTTCTCCATAGCTTTTTCACCCATTCTTTTCCCCGGCTCTTTCATAGGGGCAAAAAAGGTAATCTCAAATTTGTCGCGTAAGCCTTTTTGTTTGATGTAATGACTAAAGTTAAACAGCAATTCAAAAGCAGGGCCTCCACGTACTGCTGTTGCCGTTGGGTCTTTTGGGTTGCCACCAAAACCAATGGCAATTTTTCCATGTCCCCGCTGAACTAACTTTTCCAGTTCTTCCTGAATAGTGACCGCTTCTTCGGGATGTCCGCAAATTGAATGGGTAAACTCAAGCCCTTTGGTTTTTACCTTGTGCATGCCCATAGCAATAAAAAGGTAGTCGTATGTTAGCGTTTCTTTGGAAAGGGTAACCGTATTGTTATCGACATCTATTTTGGAAACTGCATCAACGATTACGTCAAAGCCATGCTTTTTTTGCAAAAGTGCTAAAGGGATTTTAACATCGTCAAAAGCCTTTTTCTTTACCGGAACCCAAATGGAAATAGGGTAAACAAACAGATAGTCCCTGTCGGAAATCAATGTAACTTTATAGCCATATTTTCTCAATCGAATGGCTGCTTCAACCCCTGCAAAGCCTCCTCCCAGAACTATGAAGTTTTTCATCTAGTTAATGTTTTATTACAAAGTAATGAGTCCAGTCTAAAAACGCATTTGCGATGGAATGTTGGAATAATGGAATATTGGAAACTCCCATCATTCTACAATTCCATTTTCCCATTATTCTTTGTTAATATATAAAAATGACTTTTTACAGCACTTAGTAATTAAAGTTTAAAGATATCCAGGAATTTGGAATCAATTTTTGCATCTACAATTCCTTCTTCGATTAATATTTTAAAATACCCGGATACTTTCTCAATTAATTTATCGCCATCAACATATTCAAAATTAACCCTGTTGAGAAAAAGTTCAACATTTTCAACCGGTTGACGCATCATGTCAAATGATAATTCCGCAGATTCTTTTTTATTGGTGTTCACCCAATTTATTGCTTCTTTTAATTCGTCAAGAAACACTTCAGTCAATTCAGGATACTTTCTAACAAATTCACCTTTAAGAACAATACCTGCATTGGGGAAACTCCCAAAACCCTTATTTATATCATTCCATATTTCATTGTATGAAATTATTGAAATATCTACACCCATTCTCTCCATGGTTTTTATTGCATAACTTGCTTCCGGTTCGCGTAAAATAACCGTATCAGCCTTCCCCCTGATAAAATCCATGAATATTTGTTCAGGTCTCCCGAAGGGTTTTCCGTAAACAAAGTGGAAATCATCCACATTCAGCTCTTTGGCTTTAATTAAATACTTGGTAATTTTAGCAGGAGGAGCTTCTTCAAAGAGTGGGGTGTGTATTTGTTTGCCCTTGATATCCTCAAGATTGGCAGCTTTATAACCTCTTGTTAAAATGTAAAAATTATCCCATACAAACATTGCAGGGATTTTAATATCGCTGTCTTTTAATTTGGCTGAAGTAATTAATGCAGAAAAGCTGATATCTGCTTTCCCGTTCACAATCCAACCCAAATGTTTTTCGGTTTCTTCCCAAACTTTAAGTTCTTTTATATTGATTGCTTTTCGAATTTTATCTGATTGAAGCAACCTCATCATCACGGGATAGGCAACTGGTGTTGCTGACTGAATAACAACAGATGGCTTATCTGAATCCTGAATATTTTGTTCAATTGAAGATGCCATTTTATGAAAATACACCCATATTTCGTTTGGGGCTTTTTCATCAGTGATACTTTCGTAACCCATTTCACTAAGCATATTGATCATGGGAATCGGTTCAAATCTTTGTATTAAAATAAAACCGCTATCTTCTTCAATTTCGTAGGCCTTTTTAATAATAATATCAAAAGGATCGCTTGTCATTGACCTAACATCCAATACCTCAAACTTATCCTTTCGTTCCGTCCAGTCAAGCTCTTCTTTTATTAGTTTGGGATTAAAGATCGAAATCCGGTATTCCCTATTTTTTTCAATATTTAATTTTAAACCCAGGCCAACCACCGTTTTCAGCAATGCAACCGGTTCTTCAACTGAAATGATAACCAAATTTTCCTGTGGTTTGAGGGCAGATACTTTTTCGACAATTTCAGTAATAACATCAACATTATAAATATATCGTTCGTTGCTCTCTTCCCATGTAATTTCTTCCCCAAGGATGTCTTTATCCTCTTTATTCCCTGAAATACATTCCGGCATTTGCTCGATTAGTTTATCTTCAATTCCCAATGCATGGTTCAGGGTATGAAGTATTTCGCAAACTGATAAACCTGATAACCTGGCAGCATCTTTAAAAGTCGCAAACCGCGCAATAGTATTATACATTGCCGGAATTTGCAGTTTTTTAAATTTAGGCGAAAGATCAGTTAGAATTGGCTTTAACTGCGGATAAGAATCTAAAGTCGTTTTAATGATGGAATTTGAAAGAATGGGTTCAATGTTATCAGTTGTGATTGAAATTTCTTTTACAGTAATTGCACCAACCGGACATACTTCCAATGCCTCATTACAATTTGCTTGTTCCTCTTTACTATCGGGTTGTTTTTTGAGAAAAGCTATATTCTCATCATTCATATCAAAATTCGATTCTGCAACACCAACACATGCCTT
>JAIOTR010000026.1 GCA_021106665.1 Bacteroidales bacterium | reverse complement strand
TTTATGAATTGGATGAAGATGGAAACACTGTAAACACTATCGAACTTATACGAGGCTATATACCGGAGGATGAACAAGATGAAAACGACACTGTATTCCCCGGAGGACAAATTATTTATTATGGAGGGCCTGAAAATTATTATGATTGGATTGATGGACAAAAGTTCTGGTTAAATGACAACCATACATATTTATTGAATATTGCATTCCCGAACTCAGAGAAAGTTGTAACCTCAGAATCAATACTGGTTAATCGTTTTGATATTACCTACCCTTCCTGGTTTCAGGAAACGGTAGAATTTACAAACAATCCCAATTCCAAGACATTGTTTAAGTGGGAACAGCCTAACAATGATGTGAATAATGCTTTCCGTTATGAAGTAAAACTTCTTTTTCATTATCAGGAAAAAACCTATTCTGGAATTACAAGAAATGATTCTGTTTTGCTTGCATCCATCATCAAAGATCAATCTCAGGTTAACGATGAAATGATATATAATTATCATGATCAAAATTTTTTCATTAGCTGTCTAAGCCAAATTCTTCATTCGGATCCAGCTATTGAAAATACTATTGAGGTAAGATATACAAAGGAAGTTGAATTTATCGTATCTGTTGCTGCTGAAGATTTCAATGTGTTTATAGAGGTGTATACACCTTCAGGCAGTATCGTTCAGGAAAAACCTCCATTTACCAATATAGAAAACGGTATCGGTCTCTTTTCAGCACGATACAATATCAGAACAAGTAAGGATCTTCATACAAATTCAGTAATTGAACTCATTGATATAGATGAAAATATCATGAAGTTTGAATACTAAGAGACTGTATAGATTTTTCATCTTCTTCCCGTATTAAATATTAACAAGCTTACAATTCTGCCTTTTTGTCATAAGAATTTACAACAAATGTTTTTTGATAGTTTCGGACAAATATGCAATCATAACTTATTGTAATTCTGCCATTAGCCGATTGTATTAGACTTTATTTCCATGTTTAAGTAACTCCCTTAAATATCATTTTCCCATTTGGCATAGTGATTGAGAAAACAGGCATAACATTAGAGAAATAAATTTGAAATAAACATATAAAAAGAAATTAAACATGGGTAAAATTATTGGAATCGATCTTGGAACAACCAATTCATGCGTTGCAGTAATGGAAGGTAACGAGCCTGTTGTTATACCTAACAGTGAGGGAAGACGGACAACACCTTCAATAGTCGCCTTTACCGAGAACGGTGAAAGAAAAGTTGGCGATCCTGCAAAAAGGCAAGCCATTACAAATCCTGTAAAGACTATATTCTCCATTAAACGCTTTATGGGTGAAACCTTTGACAGGATGTCCAAAGAAATTGCCAGGGTTCCTTATAAAGTTGTGAAAGGTGATAATAATACAGCACGAGTAGCCATTGATAACAGGAAATATTCCCCACAGGAAATTTCGGCTATGGTGTTACAAAAAATGAAAAAAACGGCTGAAGATTATCTTGGGCAGGAAGTAACAGAAGCGGTTATTACAGTACCGGCATATTTTAGTGATTCACAACGGCAGGCAACAAAAGAAGCCGGCGAGATTGCAGGGCTGACAGTTAAAAGAATTATCAACGAACCTACTGCAGCATCGCTTGCTTACGGTCTTGATAAAAAAACCAAAGATATTAAGGTAGCTGTATTTGACCTCGGTGGTGGAACTTTTGACATTTCTATTCTGGAACTGGGAGATGGCGTTTTTGAGGTAAAATCAACCAATGGGAATACACACCTTGGGGGTGACGATTTTGACCATATGATTATTGATTGGCTTGCAGAGGAGTTTAAAAAAGATGAGGGAATTGACCTCAGAAAAGATCCAATGGCACTGCAACGACTGAAAGAAGCAGCTGAAAAAGCCAAAATTGAATTATCCAGCTCATCAGAAACAGAAATCAATCTTCCATATATAATGCCTGTTAACGGTATTCCAAAGCACCTTGTGAGGAAATTATCGCGTGCGAAATTCGATCAGTTGACAGATGATTTGGTAAAAGCAACAATAGAACCTTGTAAATTGGCTTTGAAAGATGCCGGATTAAAAACAACAGAGATTGATGAAGTAATCCTTGTGGGAGGTTCTACTCGGATGCCATCCATCCAGAAAACCGTTCAGGATTTCTTTGGGAAAACTCCTTCAAAAGGGGTAAATCCTGATGAGGTTGTAGCTGTTGGTGCAGCTATTCAGGGGGGTGTACTGACAGGTGAAGTAAAAGATGTACTATTACTTGATGTTACCCCTTTGTCAATGGGTATTGAAACATTGGGCGGAGTGATGACTAAATTGATTGAGTCAAATACAACCATACCAACGAAAAAGTCAGAAACGTTCTCCACTGCGGCAGATAATCAATCTTCTGTTGAAATACATATATTACAAGGAGAACGTCCGATGGCCACTCAAAATAAGAGCATCGGAAGATTCCATCTTGACGGCATTCCACCTTCACCAAGAGGAATTCCTCAAATTGAAGTTATCTTCGATATTGATGCTAGCGGAATATTGCACGTTACTGCTAAAGATAAAGCTACCGGTAAATCTCAGGATATCCGGATTGAAGCTTCCTCGGGATTATCAGACGATGAAATCAAAAAAATGAAGGATGAAGCTACAGCCAATGCTGAGGCAGATCAAAAGGCAAAAGAAGAGATTGATAAAATGAATAATGCTGATGCTTTGATTTTCCAGACTGAAAAACAATTAAAAGAGTATGGAGATAAAATCCCTGATGAAAAAAAGGGACCTATAGAAGCTGCATTAGGCAAACTGAAAGAGGCGCATAAGAACAAGGATCTGGCAGGTATCGATGCAGCAATGGCCGAGATGAATACTGCCTGGGAGGCAGCCAGCAAGGAGATGTATGCGGCAACTCAACAGGGAGCAGAAGGACAGGCAGGTCAGCAGGATCAGCCAGGTGGTGATGGTGGTCAGGCTTCTTCTAAAAATGATG
>JAIOTR010000038.1 GCA_021106665.1 Bacteroidales bacterium | reverse complement strand
TCTATACTTCAGGTGTAGAAATCACTATAACTGACTCAACGGAATAGCCTGTATCTTTTACATCTACCCCTGATTTATCAAAATTGTTGGAAGAAGACAATGAATTTAATGTGATGGTGGCAACTGAAGAGATCAATTTCGCATTTAAACATGTCCTTTTGGATGTGGCTGAAAATGGAAAGATGGCACTGGATAAAATTATGGAAAATGATTATCACGTAATATTGATGGATGTGCAAATGCCCATCCTGAATGGTTATGATGCCACCAAACAGATCCGGAAATTAAACGGATCAAAATCCAGGGTTCCGGTTATAGCTATGACTGCCAACGTAATGAAACAGGAAATAGATAAATGTTTTGAATCAGGCATGGATGAATATATATCCAAACCATTTGAAACAAGTGAACTTGTAAATAAAATAAACGCGTTGGTATCAGTTGAAAATTAGAAAATATCTTCCAGTATCTTATCGATATTAGCAAACGCATTTTCATCTTTTATTACGTATTGCTCTGCACCTTTTGATATGGTTTGTGCTGCAACAGCATAGCGTTCCTGGCTGGATAACATAATAACATGCGCTGTATTGTTGTGCTTCTTGATTTCTTCAAGGATTTCAAGCCCGTTGGCAGCTTCCTTGTAAATATCGTTCAAATTATAATCGAGAATAATTAAATCCGGATTTTGATATAAATTTTTCAGGCACTCCTCTCCGGTTCCAAAAGAAGAAATTTGAAAAGCAGGAATTTTACTTAGATGATCTTGCAGCATACGGGTGAACATCTCATTGTCATCTACAATAAATATGTGTTTCTGGCTCATTTTGTTTTATTCTTTATTCGGATCAAAAATAAATAAAAAGTTGGAATCAGTGTATTTTTTTTCATTGGAGGATCAATATAATCATGTAAAAATAGTTTGTGCAAAATCTAAATAACATGATAAATTTAGAATATTTAAATAACTGACATGAATTCGGTGTCGCTTTTCGTTGATATGATATATCTTTATTCAAATAAAATCAGTTTCCAATTAATTCTAAAATTTAGGAGATTTTTATATGTCTGATAAAAAACTGACCTGGCAGGTCCAGGAATTAGTACCTATGAAGAGGTGGAAAAAATTCTGCCTGTTGATTGTGAACCATTATGGCCACCCTTAAAACGGATGAAGGCATTGTACTTGATTAAAAATTACATTGAAGAGAACATGGCCAAAGAATTGAACCTGCAGATGGTTCAGGTACCATTGATCATTAGTAAAGATAGTGGCGTAAACGATTACCTTGACAGGGATGGTTCACATATGCCAATTGACTTCCCTTGCGGATTAGGGCTGGATAAACGAATTGAGGCACAGGTTGTACAGGCTGCTACCAAGTGGAAAAGAATGGCATAGGCACAATTTGGATGTGAGGTTGGCCAGGGTATAAATACCGATATGCATGCTGTACGAAAAGATTATTTCCTTGATCATGATCATTCATCCTATGTTGATCAATGGGATTGGGAAAGAGTGATAACCACTGATTAGCGGAATCTGGATTTCCTGAAGGATATTGTAAAGCGAATATGGAAAGTTTTGTATGGTGCAGGACAAATGGTAAAAGAGGAATTTCCGGAGTTGAGAAACAGTAAATATCCCGATTTTCCGGAAGAACTTAAATTCCTGCATGCGGAAGAAATACTTGAAATGTATCCTGATCTTCCCCGTAAACAACGTGAAACAAAATATATAGTGTGTTTTGGTGTTTATTTGGTATTATATTTTGCCGGGAGCTTCCTTGCCTTTGCAAGCAGGCAAGCTCATTCCTGCGCTTGTAGGCTACCAAACAAGATATCCCGGGCTTGATGTTCGGGATTCACTAATTTTTAAATAATGACCTTTTGATCAAACTTCCTGTTTTAAAGCAATACAATTTTGTATAATACAATTTTGTATAATACAATTTTGTTTTGTATCTTTGCCGGGATAAAAATTAAGTTATGGAAATACCTTTCATTTTCGGGAAAGTTGCACAAAGCAATCAATTCATCAATCGGGAAAAAGAAATAAAAAACCTTCGGTTAAATTTTGAAAGTCACATCAACACCCTGTTGATATCACCACGAAGGTGGGGAAAATCATCCCTGGTGAATGAAGTTGCCAGTCAAATGTTGCAGAGAAACAAAAGGATTCGTTTTAGTTTTATTGATCTTTATGCCATTCGGGATGAACAGGAATTTTACCAGGCTTTTACCACGGCAGTGATTAAGGCAACATCCAATAAATGGGAAGATTGGGTCGGAAATGGAAAAAAATTTATTTCAAAGTTAATCCCCCGCTTTCAATTTGGAATTGATCCGGTCAATGATTTTCGCGTATCCTTCGATTGGAAAGACTTAAAGCAGAATGGTGAGGAAATCTTGAATCTACCGGAAAAAATCTCAATAGAAAAAAATATTCACCTCATAATTTGTATTGATGAATTCCAAAACATTGCTCATTTTGAAGATCCCCTCGTGATGCAGAAAAAGATGCGTTCGGCCTGGCAAAAACACCAGGTAAGCACCTATTGCCTGTATGGCAGTAAAAGGCATATGCTGGCCGATATTTTTGAAAATAAATCCATGCCTTTCTATAAATTTGGCGACACGCTGTTCCTCAAAAAAATTGGCCACACACATTGGGTTGATTACATTATAAGGCAATTTAACAAAACCAATAAAAAAATCACCAGTGAGCTAGCCTCTGAAATTGCAGGAAGGATGGAAAATCACCCCTATTTTGTGCAATTGTTTGCAGCAACCGTATGGAAGCTAACCAAAACCAAATGCATGAAAAAAATTATTGATCAGGCCCTTGATGATCTGATTGAGCAATATTCCATAATGTTTCAGCGCGAAACGGACAGCCTCACAAACAAACAACTGAATTTTCTGAAAGCCCTGGCTAATAATGTGGAAAAATTTTCGTCAAAGGAAACATTGATGTCATATAATCTGGGCTCGCAGGGGAATGTAAAACGAATTAAAGTTGCACTCGAAAATAAAGAGATTATTGACCTTTGGGGAAACACCATCGAATTTATCGACCCGCTGTTCAATTATTGGTTTAAACGGGTATATGTAAAACGATATTAGCAGAATTCTTTTAAAACGGATTGGCTAACAAACCAAAATAGATGGACAAAATATACTCACACTCCTTTACTTATGCACCCGGCGCACAAACTCTTCAACAGCCGGCACACCTCCCTGGTAAACAAGGTAACCGTTATAAGGTTCTCTCTCTGTGATCTCATCGTTTACAGGCGTAAGCATAATTTTTTTCACTTCTTCGGGGTCATCAGTCTGGCCGATTGCCCAGCTAAGCTTTACCCAAGCCACTTCAGGTAGCATATTTCCGGCAGGAATAATTCCTTTAGCCATCATATCTCTACCTGTGTCATAAACAAACATGTGTACATATCCCCAGATAGTTTGCAAGGTCATATACATGTGTACGCCTTTAGCATGTGCCCGCTCAATGGCAGGGTATAATTCTTTGTTAACATGGCCGAGGCCGGTCCCTACTATGATAATGCCTTTGTAACCTGCATCAACCAACATATCAATTGTATCCGGTTTCATGCCCGGATAATAATACAACATTGTAACCTTATCACTAAAGTAAGGCATTATTTTCACATTCCTGTCCTTTCGGCGGGGTTTGTAATCTTTTTTAATCGGAATTATTTCTTTTCTACTAACTCTTGCAATCGGAGTATCTCCTATTGTCCTGAAAGTAGAACGATAGGATGAGTGCATTTTCCTAACCCTTGTACCTTTATGCAATAGTCCGTATTCATCTGAGGTAGGCCCGAACATACAAACCATAACTTCGGCAATGTCGGAATGTCCGGCAGCATGCATGGCATGCATCAGGTTAAGTGCAGCATCCGAGCTGGGCCGGTCTGAAGATCGCTGTGAGCCCACAAGAATTATGGGTACAGGCGAATTTTGTACCATAAAAGTCAATGCTGCTCCGGAATGGTGCAATGTATCTGTTCCATGTCCGATTACAATACCATCAATACCATTTTCAATTTCCTTACCGATTGCTTTTGCCAGTGCTATATATTGTTTGGGTCCCATGTTTTCACTAAAAACGGCAAATACTTTTTCTGTATCAAGGTTACAGATGTCGGCCAACTCAGGAACAGCTCCATACAATTCACCCGGTGAGAAGGCCGGAATAACAGCTCCTGTACGGTAATCGAGCCGGGAAGCAATGGTTCCTCCGGTTCCGAATAGTTTAACTTTTGGCAATCCGGGTGTGAACGGAAATTGTTTTTCGGGAATTTTATAATTGGCTTTTTTGTAACCTGTTTCCTCCATACTTAAAATTGTAGTTACGTCAATCCCCACATTATATCCGGTTTCTATTTTTAAAACTATATGCTGATCATCATCATTTTCAGACCTTGGTAAAATGGTTCCTTTGAAAGGCCCACGAGCAGTTTCAATTTCTGACTGACCCCAGACACGAACGTTATACTTTTTTAAAACTGCCAGTGCATCGCCTTTGTATCCCTGAAAAATATCCTGATCCATGTCTTTTTGTTTATTTCGTTATATGTTTCGCTAATTTGTTTAACGCAATATTACCAATGGCTTTTTTACGAAGTTCTCCCATGATCCAGTTTCCTTCGTTTTCATTTGTATCCCTCTGATTGATTTCACAGAACTTCTTCTTCAAATGGGGAATTAGTGTAATAATGTCATTTTCTTTAATCTTTTTGAAGTTCAGGCTGTCAAGTACCGAATCAAAATCCATTTTGGGGTGTTCATAAAGCACTGGCATCATATATCTCGCCAATTCGAGTTCGATATTCTGCTGCTGTAAATACCTGAACATTGCAAAAATGATTTTATAATTAAATGCTTCTGCAGCAGTATAATGTCCTTCAACAAATTTTAAAGTGTGGCCAATAAATGTCCCGACATATACCGGATCAATTTTAAGAGTTAATATTATCTTTTCGATCAATTGAAAATGATCACGAGAAAAAATGTAAGTGTATGTATCTTCAGGAATATTCCATTTTTTTAGTTGATGATACCTGTCAATAATATCAGAAGGGAGATTTTTACTTAGTTTATCAATTAATTCATTCGTTAATGGAATAGGCGGTGAATCGGTATCCGGATACATCCTGTCGGCGCCGGGTAAAACCCTTTCAAAAATAGTTGTACCATCTTCAAATGATTTGCGTGTTTCATTAGGCACTCCTTCAAAAGCCATCAGGCATCTTTCTTCAATTGTTTCAAGAGCAGTTTTAATATCATCTTCCGGCCCCCAGAATACAATCTGTGCATCTTCCGGTTTTGATTTAAGCAAAGCATGAACCTCATCATAAGCACAATCAGCAGGATCAAATTGTTCAGAATGAAACATAAATGGTTTTTCGAGACATGCAATAACCTTTAACCTTTCTTCAATTTCATTAGCGAACATTTTTCCGGGTTGAGTAAAGTAAGAAAGAATACTTTTAAAACCAGGAAGATTTACTGCCACAACTGTATAGTTATTCAATAAAGCTTCTTTCAATAGCCCGTTCTGAACTTTAAAAATCTTATTATTCAACTCAACTGAACCGATCTTCCAGTTTTTATGATCTTTAATTTTATTTAAAAGTTTATCTCTGATCTTTAGCAAAGCCCATTGCCTGAACGCTTCGTTATGCGTGAGTTCAGGAATCCATTTTGTATGGGCAACACCTTTAATCTCCACTCGTGAACCGCCGCGGCAACTCACGTTAACGTCCTGTCGGCCAGCTCCTATTCCGGTTCTAACCAAGCCTGTGCTCCGGTTCAAAAAACGAATATAATCACAAGTCTCCCTAACCTCCTCCGGATTAATGCAATCAGGATAAGTTACTGTTTCAATCAAGGGCATCCCCAGCCTGTCGGTACGATATACCCTGGTGTGTCCGACATCCGAAACTTCTCGGCACGAATCTTCCTCAAGACTAAGTTGAATCAGCCTGATTTTTTTATGTTTTATCTGAATCTCTCCCTCAACACCTATTATGCCGGTTCTCTGAAAACCTGTCGGGATGCTGCCATCAAGGTATTGTTTGCGTGTAATATGAACTTCTCCAACTATATTCAGTTTGGATAGAAGCGATATTCTAATAGCTATTTCAAGCGCTTCCCTGTTAATTGGAAACGGAGGTGTGTCGTCAATATCATAAGTGCAGGCAGTGTTGTTGGATAAATGATAAATGATCTCTTTCCGTGTTTTAAATTCCATTAAAGCAGTACCATCATACTCTCCAAGTTCGCTTAAAGTGGGGCGCATGTGCCGGATCACTTCAGCATCGTATTCATCAGGTTTCTGGTAAATGCCGGCCGGACATTTACAAAATAGTTTATGCTTGGTGAAAAGTTGCTGATGTACTTCCAGGCCAGACATAAAACCGATCCGGTCGTAATCTTTCTGGGTGGCCTCTTTTCGCGAAACATATCCGATGGATTCTTTGGTTCTTTGGTAATTATCCGATGCGCTAAATGTGTCTTTCATTTTCCAGAATGAACTTATAAATTAATAAGTCGTCAAAAGTATGGATTAATGGGTAAATTGCAATTAAGAGTTTCAAAAAATAAAAAATGAACCATACACTCATTTGATCAATTCAAATAAATATAATTTTGAAATTTTAGGTTTTTAATTTATTTTTGTTTTACCAAAACGTTTATTAAAATTTATCTGAATCAAATGATAAAATAAAACAGATGAAAAATTTAAAAAGTTCCCGATTCCTGTTTTTATTAATACTTTTATTAATCTCACTTTCTTCAAAAGCACAGGTGCAATCAATTCCGGAGGATAGCCTTAAAACGGAATCTGAAGAATTAAAACTAAATCATCTCATTAAAAGTGAAAGGCTGAAGTATATGCCGTTTAGAAACGTAAACGGAGTTGCCCTGTCCAGTCCAAATACGTATTATCTGAAATACGACCGCTTGTTTGTTGACGGACTTGAATCCAATGGCGATTTTATTTTTATTGATGGTATGCAGGTGGGTGATGCAAATGATTTTCCTTTTCGTGCCATAGCAGAATATCATCATTACCGGTTAAACCAACCCATTTATTATGGCAATGTTGCCGGAAGTTTGATTGAACTGAAAACACCGGTTTATAAAGATAAATTTCATTTTGACCTGGATGGTTATACAACCCTCAATAAGGATTTGAAAAATAATATGGTGGAGTTAAACCTCGGTGGTCCCATTCGTTTTTCTAAGAAAAACAAAAATAAGTTTGCTCCAATATTTTACCTAACTTCTAATTATTCATTTAACAATGATCCTTATCCCAGTAGTGAGAATAAGTACAGGGTAACCCAAGAAGCTCAGAATTCCCTGACAGAAAATCCTTTGAGACCTTCAGAACTGTATTATGGTGGAACTTTCCTTAATGCAGAATTTATGGATCAATCAGATATTGAGGAAGTAAACCTGCACCAAAATGCTGATCGGCAGGTATCTAATTCCTTTTTAAAATTGATATTTCCCATTACAAGTGATATTAACCTCTCAGTTGGAAGCTATGCAAAAATTGACAATGGGAAAGCATTTGTATTTGATAATGCTCTACTCAATTCACACAATAATCCTGAAACCTATTATCGTAATTTTGATAATTACATGAATTTCGATCATAAGATTGATGTTAACGAAGATTTAAGTATTATCTACAATGTAAACTTCCAATATTCAAATTATTATTTCATGCAACAAGATGCCAGGCATAAAGACAGGTATTTTGAATATGGTTACCTGGGGAAATTTACAACTTACAAGACACCAACATATCAATTTGTGCCAGAGATTGAAATAGATGGTGAAGTTTATGAGAATGTTTATGTTTTGAACTCCTGGGATTTTGATACTGCATATACCTTCCAAAACTTAGGTTATAATCCTGAAACAGCCGGGTTTACCGAACAGATCTATGAACTTTTTCCGGATAAATGGGGAGATTTTCCATATGGACAAGGTAACTGGATGAATTCAGATCAACTTCAATTGCATGGTGGTTTATTGAATGGACAGAATCCTGATAATGTGTACGGAATATGGAATAGCCAGGGAAAAGTCTCTCCATATTATATGAACTCTTCAAATGGAAATTATTCGTACAATATCAATTATGGAAATACTCAAACTGAAAAATACAGGGGCACATTTAAATTGGATGTAAACTATAAATCACATAATTTTTTTGCCGGAGTTGAATACATGCAGAAAACCGAACGTTCATATAGCATTGATCCGATGGAATTGTGGGGCAGGATGAGGCAACTGACTAATTTTCATATTCTACAATTGGATTTGGAAAATCCGCAATTTGGTAATGATACAATCAATTTCTACAGATATTATGATGCGCAATCGCAATATACATTTGATCAAAATCTAAGACAAAAATTAGGTTTGCCCGTCGAAGGCCTTGATTTTATTCTTACAGATTCTTACGATATGATTAATAATACCATTGATTATTATGACAAGGATGGCGTGATGCATACTATTTATGCAGGGGATAATTTATTTACATTGGATATGTTCTCACCAGACGAAATACTTAATTATGGTCATGGTATCACATATATGGGATATGATTATACAGGAAATAAATTAAAAGGAAAGCAGGGTAAATATGATTTCTTTGAGAATTATACTATTGATGCCTATAGGCCATCCTATTTTTCAGCCTATTTGGGTGATAAATTTTCCTGGAAGATTTTTGATGTTTCCATTGGATTGCGAGTAGATAATTTCAATGCCAACCAGCCGGTATTAAAAGATCCTTTTTTATTTTATCCGGCTTATACGGTTGGAGAAATGCCTTTGGTTGATGTTGGAACAACCACCCCAGCCTCTCATCCTGATAATATGGGTGATGATTATGTTATTTATGTTGATCAGGCTGAAAGCCCAACTGAAATTACAGGATATCGTAATGATTTTATTTGGTATGATGAGAATGGGGATGAAATAACAGACCCATTCATCCTTGACCATGGTAGTGGTATTACACCCTTGCTGGTTGATCCGGGACAGGAAGTTGTAAACGCTACTGTTTTTGAAGATTATAAACCTGTTACCCATTTATTGCCCCAGGTAAATATTGATATAAATTCTGATTACGGTAGTATTTATGTGTACTATAACTCTTTCTCACAAAATCCAACTTTTTTGAATTTGTTCAGGCCGAATCAATATATGTTTATTAATATTATAGGTGGCATAATTGATAATCCTGCCTTAAAACCAGTGCGATATGATAAAGTATCAATTGGTTTAAAGCCCCGATACAAAAACTTTTTTGCTGATATTGGATACCTGGGTGTTTTTACCAAAAATT
The DNA here is from genome assembly GCA_021106665.1 of Bacteroidales bacterium. GTDB lineage: Bacteria > Bacteroidota > Bacteroidia > Bacteroidales > JAADJA01 > JAADJA01. The sequence goes on along the minus strand of JAIOTR010000038.1, from coordinate 524 downwards.
ATTTTTATACCGAGAGAATAATTGGTGCTTACCCAAGGGAATATACAACCATTGTAAATCACGAAGAAACCATTCCAAATCATAATCTATTTGTTTCATTAAACTATTTTTCTCCCAAAACTTCAGGAATAGGGGCATCTTCTTCTGTAACAAAATCATTTATTTCAGATGAGAACAGATATTACATGAATATATCTGACCTGGTAATCAACTCTCATCTTACTTTTAATTTTGGGTATGGAAGGGATTTTATTCTATCTGATAATAAAACATTAAGGGCAATTTTTGAAAATTTTGGCATAGGTGTTTATCATCAATTCAGGACCGGTACAAAACTTCCCGTAAAATCGTATGTTGAGCCTGAGTATCTTTATTCACCTAATTTTTGTTTTTATAATTTAAGGATTGAAAAAGGGATTTATATTAAACCGGCCGGAATAACAGCCAGTTTGTATTTATGGATAGAAAACTTATTTAACAAGCAAAATTTATTTTACATCGACCCTGTGACCGGTAAACCTGAC
>JAIOTR010000104.1 GCA_021106665.1 Bacteroidales bacterium | reverse complement strand
GCAAATCGAAATGGGAAAACATTTTGGTTTTGGCTTATGGACAATCGAAAGTAGGGAAACAAGATTTCAGAAAAAATGAGGACAAAATCGATTTTGTATCAACCTATGGTTTGAAAGCAGCAGAAAAATGGTATTATACTGCTAATTTCGATTTTAAATCACAATTTGCACCAGGATATGATTATCATGATGACGATCCAGATTTGGGCAAGGAGAAAATTTCTAATTTCTTAGCTCCAGCTTTTACTTCTCTTGGATTAGGAATGGAATATCGTCCATATGAATTCCTGTCATTTTATTTATCACCTGCAACCGTCAGATGGATTATTGTAAATGATCAGGAACTTGCTGATAAAGGTGCCTTTGGAGTAGATCCTGCTGAATATGATTCACTTGGTGTCCCGGTGCAAAAACCAGAATATAAAGTGAAAGATGGAGCAACATCAAAGTTTGAATTTGGTGCTAAATTCAGGATGATGTTTGTTAAAGACATTGTAAAAAATGTTAGTTTAAGCACAAAACTCGAATTATTTTCGAATTATTTGGAAGATCCCCAAAACATTGATGTTAATTGGGATACCATGATCAATATGAAAATTAATGAATGGTTGTCAGCTAGCTTTGGTTTGCAAATGTTATATGATAATAATACCGTTTCTGAGACACAGATTAAGGAATATTTGTCAGTGGGTTTAATGTATAAATTTACGAATTGATTAAAATTTATTTAGAAGATATCCGAAAAGATTTATCATTGTTTCAGGTTTTTAAATTCCCAATTTTGGAAATTTCTAAGATATTTTTTAATTTTTTTTATTAATATTTTGTAAAAGTTATAAATAATATTTACTTTTGCCTTGAGAGAATGGCTTTAAAAGTGTTATTTGAAGTTATTAATATTTGATTATCTTCGTGTTATCTAATAGTTTATTAATATAGCAAAACCAGCAATAATGAAAAAAATTATCAAACGTATTTTAATTATATCGTTCCTTGTTTGCTCTCCGTTGTTTTTGAGCAATGTATTTGCAGATTTACCTCCTGATCCTGGTGGTGGTCCCGGTGGTGGTGATTTACCTGTAGGTGGAGGCTCACCAATTGGAGGAGGATTGGTTATTTTAATGACATTAGGCGCTGCTTATGGAAGCAAGAAAATATTTGATGCACGAAAAAAATATTAGAATAAAAACATCATAAAAAATTAAAAAACTTCATTACATTGTAGTGAAGTTTTTTTTGTTCATTGTAAAATCTCTTACCCGAATAGTTTTCTGAATATATCTTCCACCTTACTTACCGGGACAATTTCTATATCGTAAGCTTGCTGATCAAGGCTTTTGTGGTTGTATTTGGAAATAAATATTTGCTCAAATCCCAGTTTAGCTGCTTCAGTAATTCTTTGTTCTATCCGGTTGACTGATCTAATCTCTCCCGATAGGCCAATTTCACCTGCAAAACTGATATTTTGATCTATATGGATATCTTCATTTGAAGAGAGTATTGCACATATTACGGCAAGGTCAATGGCAGGATCATCTACACGCAGGCCACCTGCAATATTCAAAAAAACATCTTTCACTCCTAAACGAAAACCACTCCTTTTTTCTAAAACAGCCAGCAACATATTGAGTCTTCGAATGTCAAACCCTGTAGATGATCGTTGAGGCGTGCCATAGGCAGCAGAACTTACAAGTGCCTGTGTTTCGATCATTATCGGACGCATACCTTCGATCATTGCAGCTATTGCAATTCCACTCAGGTTCTCATCTCTGTGTGAAAGTAATATCTCTGATGGATTGGCTACCTCTCGCAATCCTGAATTTTGCATTTCGTAAATACCTAATTCAGAAGTTGATCCAAAGCGGTTTTTAACTGCTCGCAAAATGCGATATCCGTAATTTCTTTCACCCTCAAATTGCAGTACCGTGTCGACCATGTGTTCAAGAATTTTTGGTCCGGCTAATGAACCATCTTTTGTAATATGACCAATTAATATAACAGGGACATTGGTTAATTTGGCATATTTTTGAAATTCAGCGGTACATTCCCTGATTTGCGAAATACTACCGGCAGATGATTCGATAATATCAGTATGAAGAGTTTGAATGGAGTCTATTACAATAAGTTGCGGTTCGAGTTTTTCAATATGTTGAAATATATTTTGAGTAGAAGTTTCAGCTAAAACATAGCATTCGCTGTTAGCAGATCCGATCCTTTCAGAACGCAATTTGATCTGTTGTTCACTTTCTTCACCGGTTACATATAATACTTTGAAGTTTGCAAGATGAAGGGCTATTTGCAGGATAAGTGTGGATTTGCCTATTCCTGGCTCACCACCAATCAATACTACAGATCCGCTTACCAACCCTCCACCAAGAACCCTATTTAGTTCATGATTTTTTGTATCTATCCTAATTTCTTTTCCGGATTGGATTTCTTCAATTTTATAAGGTTTTGAGTTGTGCTGTTTAAATAGTATTGGTAATTTATTTTTTCCTGTTTCTTTCTGGATTATCTCTTCAATGTAAGTATTCCATTCCCCACATGACGGACATCGGCCAATCCATTTTGCAGATTGTGCACCACAGTTTTGGCAAAAATATGTTGATCTGGATTTTGCCATGCTTTTTTATAAATATGGATTAATTTTTAACTTTTTCGAGAATAGATGTTGTTGAATAACCTTCTAAATAATCTATAGTTATTACCTTGCCACCTTTTTTTTGCACGATATCACTACCAACAATTTCGTCCGCTTTATAATCACTCCCTTTTATAAGAATATCCGGCTGTACCTCCTTGATTAAATTATGTGGGGTATCTTCATTAAAAAATACAACAGCATCCACAAACCGTAAGGAAGATAAAATCATTGCGCGCGACTTCTCATCAGTAATTGGTCGTGTGTCTCCTTTTATTCTTTTTACTGAATCATCAGTGTTAAGTCCAACAATAAGTATGTCACCCAAATCTTTGGCTTTTGAAAGGTAATCAATATGGCCCAAATGAATAATGTCAAAACATCCATTTGTGAATACGATTCTTTTTCCTAAAAAACTCCAAACGGATAACTGTCTTTTCAGACTTTCTCCTTCTATAATTTTTGATTTTATAATTTTCAAATTATCCATTCTTCCTGTTATTAATTAAAGGTAATAAAATCATTGAAACTATTCCCGCAAAAATAATCATAACGGTTTGCCCGGTCCATAAAAGCCAACCCATGGTATATCCTTTGGTTTCGGGTATATTGAACATAACAAGAATTTCTGCCACTATCCAGGGGTAAATACCTATTCCACCCTGAATTATAATTATTCCAACAGAACCAAAAACCAATACAGCGAGTGCAACATCTAAACCAAGATTTTGTGTATCAGGTATACTGAAAAAAACAAGCCAGGACATAAAAAGATATGCAAACCAGATAAAAAGGGTATGGAAAATAAACCAAAACGGTTTTTTGATTTTTATTAAAGATTTTATTCCTTCAAAAAAGCCAAGAACAACCTCTTTTACTTTTTTATATATAGAAGTATGAGATATTTTATGTCTGAGTTTTACAAATATAAAAATCAATAAAACAACCATGATAAGAGCCATCCAATATATCATCCCTGGATTATCAATCTCATTATATTTTGCCTGAATATTTTTATAGATTGCCGATTCTTTAAATACTGCTAATTTATCAAGATGAATAAAAAAATTAATAATGAAGGCTATTACCAGCATGATAAAATCCAGGCCACGTTCAGTAACCACAGTCCCAAAAGATTTTTGTATAGGAATTTTTTCATATCTTGTCAGGATACCGCATCTTGTAACTTCTCCTAGTCTGGGAAGTGCTAGATTTGCAAAATATCCGATCATTACTGCCAGAAAAGTGTTTTGAAAACTTGGTCTGTAACCCATAGGTTCAAGTAACAATTTCCATCTAATTGTCCGGCTTATATGACTTATTATTCCAATAATGATTGAAAGGAAGATCCACCAGTAATTGGCACTTAAAAAGGAGGAATAAATGTCCTTTTTTTCTTCGGTGGTAAGATTATGCATGAAAAGCCAGATAAAAAATATACCCAACGCAAGGAAGAAAACTATTTTTGAGACATTTAATAATTTCTTTTTCAAAAGAGTTACTTCAGTTTATTATTTCCATCCGGGAATAAAATTATTGGTTTGAAATGTCTGGCTTCTTCTAATTCCATTGATGCATAAGAAACAATAATGATTTTATCCTCAATAGCAACTTTTCTCGCAGCTGCTCCATTTATAGAAATAATCCCAGATTCTCTTTCCCCGTTTATCACATAGGTTTCAAAACGCTCACCATTTGTAATATTGTAGATATGAACTTTTTCATTCTCGAGGAGATTTGCAGCATCTATCAAATCTTCATCGATAGTAATACTGCCGATATAATTCAAATCCGATTCGGTGATCGTCGCCCTGTGAATTTTCGATTTAAGCACTTCAATAAACATAGCGCAGCAAAATTAAGAAAATAAAATAACATTATCTATCAATCTCACTTTTCCCACATAGACAGCGATACAAGCAATAACATGATTACTTTCGGCCCATGTCATTAATGGTTTAAGTGTATACATATCTACAATTTCAAAATATTCAATTTTCATTGAACGGTGTCGCCTCAGTTGCCTTTTAACCATTTCTTTGATTTCACTAATTGATAGATATCCAGTCTGGATTTTTACCATTTTTAAGCTTTCACAAATAAGGGATGCTTGCTTTTTTTCCGACTTTGAAAGCAACTGATTTCGAGAACTCATGGCCAATCCATTTTCTTCCCTGATGATAGTGCATGGAACAATTTCAACAGGCATATTAAAATCTTTGGTCATTTTATGAATTATAACAAGCTGTTGATAGTCCTTCAACCCAAAATATGCCCTATCAGGTTTAATAATTTCAAATAGTTTTTTTACAACGGATGCAACACCGTTAAAATGTCCTTTTCTGTACATCCCTTCCATTACCTCATCAAGCCCGCCAAAGTCAAATTTTTCATCTGCAGGTTCAGGATACATCTCTTCAACAGAGGGATGAAACAATAGATCACATTTTTCATTTTTCAGCAATTCAATATCTGATTCAAATTCTCTAGGATAGTTTTTTAAATCGTTTTTATTATTAAATTGAATCGGATTGACAAAAATGCTACAGATCACATAATTGTTTTCTCTTTTGGCTTCTCTGATCAGGGATAAATGGCCTTCATGCAAGGAACCCATTGTTGGAACAAATCCTATTGATAAACCTTTACTTTTTATTTTTTCCAGGTGTTCCTGAGTTTCCTTAATTTTTTCAAAGATTATCATTTCCTGTAGGTTTTTTTATTAAATATTTGTGTAATTTATCCTGACAAAATTATTCGTGCAATATATTTAATATATCAGCTTCGAGTGTAATTAAGGGTGTTTCAATAATCCGGCCTTTTTCAATGTTGTTTTTATAAAAAATGAAAGTAGGAACCAACTCAACATTGAGATTTGATACTTCTGTATCTCCACTGGTTTTATCTCTATCAACACAAATAATTCGGATATAGTTTGTATTGTAATCAATTTTATCCAGAATTTTAAAAAATCGGGGTACTTGTTCCTGACTATCGCTACACCAGGTGCCCAGAACAATTGTAATAGAATAACTGAAGATACTATGTTGGATTTTATTCATAATAGGCATCTCAGGATCATAATTCTGGTATTCCTCTATAAAAGACAGACCAAATTCTCCTTCCTGTAACATTGCCCTTTTACATTCCCCAATTATTAGTTCATTATCATCATTGGGTTCATTTGGTATATCTTCGTTTTGAGTATATACGAGATTGGATAATATTATAGTGAATAATAATAAAAAAGCAAATTTCATAAGTAAATCGATTTATTCAATATTTGGGACACAAAAATAGTGTATAAAAGTAATGTAAAAAATATGGAGATATTAATAAATGGAAGTAAAAATAATCTGTTTTTCTCTTTTCCTATTCGATCTCAATAAGAATGTCTTCTTTCGTAACCCTCATTCCTTCTTTTACATTTACCTGTTTAATGACTCCATCAACAGGAGAAGTAATATCATTTCTCATTTTCATTGCATCGAGAACCAAAAGTTTGTCACCGGTTTTAACTTTTTTATTTTGTTTAACATAAACTTTAGTGATAGTTCCGGGAATGAAGGCTGTAATTTTCCTTATATCTTTCGGGGAATAAGGTTTTTTCCCCTGGAATTTTTTGGTTAATAAAGTTTTGTACTTTATGTTTTCAATAAGTAAAGATTTATAACTTGTTTTCTTTTCTTGTTGCTCTTCTTTAATCTCAGCCATAAATAATAATATTTGGTTGGTTAAAACTGTACAAAAAATCAATACTTAAACAACGATTAAAATGGTGGAATACCATGTTTCTTTTTGGGTCCTTTTTCAGATTTTAATCCCGAAACTTCCAATGCATGAACAAGAAAGTTTCTGGTTTCTCTGGGTTCAACAACAGCATCTATATAACCATATGCTGCTGCAACATATGGGTTAGAAAATTTATTTTTGTATTCTTTTATTTTTTGTTTGCGCATTTCATCCGGATTTTTAGCATTTTTTATCTCATTTCTGAAAATAATATTGGCTGCTCCTTCAGGGCCCATGACAGCTATTTCAGCAGTAGGCCATGCACAAACAAAGTCTGCTCTCAAATGGTGTGAGCACATCGCAATATAACCACCACCATAGGCTTTCCTCATTATTACAGTAATTTTTGGGACAGTAGCTTCCGAATAAGCATAAAGAACTTTTGCTCCATGCCTGATTACCCCGGCATGTTCCTGTTCAACCCCAGGTAAATATCCCGGAAGGTCAACCAAAGTTATCAAAGGAATATTAAAAGAATCACAATACCGAATAAACCGGGCTGCTTTATCCGAGGAATCTACATCCAGCACCCCGGCTAATACCAATGGCTGGTTTGCAACAAGCCCAACTGTTTGACCAGCAATCCGGGAGAATCCGATAACGATGTTGGCTGCAAAATATTCGTGGATCTCTAAAAATTCTGAATCATCAGAAATAGATTTAATTACATCTCTTACATCATAGGGCTGACGTGGATCAGTAGGCATTATATCATCAATATTATATTGCCTTGTTTTGGGTGGTTTTTTAGGAAAAGTTTCTGCTTTCTTTTCAAAATTCCACGGAATGAAGCTGATCAGTTGTTTAATTTGATCAAAACATTCTTCTTCGCTTTCGGCAAAAAAATGAGCATTCCCGGTAATTTCGGCATGTACTTTTGCGCCCCCCAATTCTTCCATGCTTATTTCTTCTCCCAGTACAGTTTTTATTACTTCCGGACCTGTTATAAACATTTTCGAAACCTTTTCAACCACAAATACAAAATCTGTAAGGGCCGGAGAATAAACAGCTCCACCGGCGCATGGTCCGAGAATTACTGAAATTTGAGGGATGACACCCGAAGCCTGGGTATTCCGGTAAAAAATTTCACCATACCCTGCCAGGGCATTAACACCTTCCTGGATTCGTGCTCCACCTGAATCATTAATTCCAATAATCGGGATCTTAAGTTTCATGGCATGATCCATGATCTTTGTGATCTTTTTTGCATGTGCCCATCCAAGTGAGCCTCCGGCTACCGTAAAGTCCTGGGCATAAATACATACGGGATGGCCACTGATTGAACCGGTTCCGGTAATCACACCATCGCCTGGAAGAAATTTCTTATCCATATTGAAATCCCTGCCGGCATGTTCTACAAAAAGATCGTATTCATGAAACGATTTGGCATCTAAAATCGAAAGAATACGCTC
>JAIOTR010000131.1 GCA_021106665.1 Bacteroidales bacterium | reverse complement strand
GTTTCCAAGATCTTTTATATTTGAAAAAAAAAGGAAAAAAATTTCAAATCAAAGGTGAAGTAGAAAACAGATTAGAAAATGTTGTAGTTGATGAGGAATTTCAGAATTTAGTTCTTGATAAAATTGAAATATTTAGACCATCTGAAAATAAATCATCCAAAGGAGGATTTATTATTTCAGAAAACAACGATGTATTAAGCCTAATCAAAATTCAAGATAAATGGTTTAGAATTAATCCTGAAATAAAATTGGTTGACTTTTTAAAAATAATTTTAGGTGATAAACTTTGTTATTGCTTAATTAATTATACAAAGAATTCTTTAAGAATTATTAAGAAAGCAAAAAGTTATGAAGATTGCATAAATTGGAATAAACCAATTCTTCTTAAACTAAAGGAGGGCATACCCCCAACAGAACCAAATAGCAATAAAGTTTATGTCAATTAAGGTTGAAAATATAACCAAGATCTACGGAAAGCAGAAAGCGCTTGACGACATATCTTTTGAAGTAAAGGCCGGTGAAATAGTAGGATTACTGGGACCCAATGGTGCCGGGAAATCTACTATGATGAAAATAATCACCTGCTTTATCCCTCCAACATCTGGAATTGTATCTGTTTATGGTTTTGATATTTTTGAACAATCATTGGAAGTTCGCAAAAGGGTTGGTTATCTGCCAGAAAACAATCCATTGTATACCGATCTGTATGTAAAGGAGTACCTTGAATTTATTGCAGGCATTTATAAAATTCCAAATATTAAGGAGAGGATTAAAGAAATGATCGCCATTACCGGTCTTGAGATTGAGCAGAATAAAAAGATCGGTGCATTGTCGAAAGGATTCAGGCAGAGGGTAGGATTGGCACAGGCGTTAATTCACGATCCGGATGTTTTAATTTTTGATGAGCCAACATCAGGGCTTGATCCTAATCAATTGGTCGAAATACGAAATCTGATAAAACAAATTGGCAAGGAAAAAACCATCATGCTTTCTACGCACATCATGCAGGAGGTGGAAGCTATTTGCAACAGGGCAATTATTATAGATAAAGGAAAAATTGTTGCAGATGATTCAACGGATAATCTATCTTTAAAAACATCGGGGTACCAAACCATCAGGGTTGAATTTAATAAACCTGTGACAATTGACCTGGTTCGATCAATAAAAGGTGTCACTGAAGTTTTGAAAAAAAGTAATACAACATTTGAAATACAATCAGAAAAAGGTGATATACGGGAGGAAGTATTTCAATTTGCTGTAAAAAACGACCTGGTTGTTTTATTAATGCAGCAAGATAAACAAGGCCTTGAGCAAGTCTTTCAGCAGCTTACAAAGAGCGATTTAAAGAAATAAGGGAATTCAACAGTTTTTTTGTTTTCATAATCTTTATATCTTTGCCGCTCGTGTGGAGAGATTTGATTGATTGCAACCACGGGAAAAAATGCTAAAGCAATATTAACTCCCTTCTTTCAATCAGATTTTCCATTTAAACATTTAATTATTAATTCAATAAATCACTAATTCATAAAATTAAAAAAAATGGGATATTTATTTACTTCAGAATCTGTATCAGAAGGGCATCCTGATAAAGTAGCTGATCAGATTTCTGATGCTATACTTGATGAAATGTTAAAACAAGACCCGGATTCGAAGGTTGCTTGTGAAACAATGGTAACAACAGGCCTTGCCGTTGTTGCAGGTGAAGTTAAATCCGACGCCTATGTCGATCTTCAAAAAACAACACGCGATGTAATTCGTCGTATTGGTTATACAAAAGCCGCATACCGTTTTGATTCCGATTCATGTGCTGTTATTTCGGCATTACACGAGCAGTCGCCTGATATTAACCAGGGAGTTGTCCGCGAAAAAATGGAAGATCAGGGCGCCGGCGACCAGGGAATGATGTTTGGCTTTGCCAACAAGGAAATGGATAATTATATGCCTCTTACTACCGAACTGTCACACGACTTGCTTTTTGAACTTGCAAAAATTCGCAGAGAAGGAAAAGATATGACTTATTTACGCCCTGACTCAAAATCGCAGGTAACCCTTGAATACGATGATGATGGCAAACCAAAACGTATTGATACTATCGTGATTTCCACTCAGCATGATGAGTTTGATACGGAAGAAAACATGCAAAAGAAAATTAAAGAAGATGTTGATACGATTCTTATTCCAAGAGTTAAAAAACAATATTCTGAGAGAATTCGAAATCTTTTCGGGCAGGATTGCAATCTGTTAGTTAATCCAACAGGTAAGTTTGTTATAGGCGGGCCGCATGGTGATACCGGCCTGACCGGAAGGAAAATTATCGTTGATACTTATGGTGGCCACGGTGCACATGGCGGAGGCGCTTTCTCAGGAAAAGACTCTTCGAAGGTTGACCGTTCAGCTGCGTATGCTGCTCGTCATATTGCAAAAAATATGGTTGCTGCCGGCCTCGCAGAACAGGTGCTTGTTCAGGTGGCTTATGCCATTGGTGTTAATAAACCTGTTGGATTTTATATCAACACCTATGGAACAGCTACGGTTACAGATGAATCAGGTAATATTCTTTCAGACGGATTAATTGCAGAAAAAATCACCAAATTGTTCGATATGCGCCCATACTCAATAGTGAAAAGATTTGGACTGAAAAATCCAATCTTTGAAAAGGCAGCATCTTATGGCCATTTTGGTAGAGAAGTTTTTACTGAAGAGATTGAAGTTCTTTATGAAGACAAAGACACACAATTCAAAGAAGAAAGAAACGGACATAAAGTTTTTACCAAAAAGGTTGAGTTTTTTGCCTGGGAAAAGCTGGATTATGTAGCCAGGCTGAAAAAAGAATTTGGCATATAATAAAAATCATAAAGCAAAAAAAAAGCCCCGAGCAGGGGCTTTTTCATTTCAGGTTGTTTTAGTGTTTGATGATCAATTTTTGAGTTTTTATCGCCTCATTATTGATCAGAAGGGAATAGAAATAAATACCCTCAAGTTAAAGTTCCGACCGCATCGGTTAACTCAATTTCTTTAACTTTTGATCCCAATAAATTGAAGATCATGATTTTTGCATTGTTCAATCCGGGCAGATCATAATCAACCGATACAAAATTATTGGCAGGATTAGGGTATGCATCTGATAGCCTGATATTGTCGAATAACTCATTATTTCCTGATTCACCCGTTGCATCATAATTAACAATTACCGATACCTGGTCATCTATGTCTTTTATGCTGTAAAATGTGTATTTAACCTTCATAATGCCTATGTTACCACCCGGGTCATTATCACCGACAAATTCATTTGAGAATGCCTGGGATAGAATTACAACAGCAACAGACGAGGTATCCGTAAATGGAGGATAACAGAGTCCCCAGCAAAATGAATTAATGACATCGGGAATAGTATCAATAATTGTTCTGATACATTTTACTTCAATAGTTGCATCTGAAATATTTTTAACATCAAGGGTATCTAAAACCATCATTCCTGAATCAGCGTGTGCAGTCAGGGTTATTTCAGCATTGGGTGCGAGCAAAATACCTTCAAAATACAACTCCAGGCTTTGGGTCATCGCCCATGCGGTAGTTAATACGATTAAAACGAGAAGTATAATTTTTTTCATTATCTTGTAGTTTTTAGTTTAACATCATATAAATATTGACAACAAGCATATGTAATTAGTTGCAGTGTGTTTTATGTTATTGCTGAAAGTTTACCAAAAACTGTGCTAAAAATTGTTAATATTTAAAGTTAAGGTATTATTTCGTAACAATGCCTAAGGTTAAAATGGGCATAATTTATAAAGCAACCATTATAAATTCCTAAATGTCTTAACAAAGCATCTCATTCTCATATTTAATTATTTAAATGTTAATTTTTATTGTGAATGGTTAAAATGCATAATTTTGTTTTTTTAAAAATTTAAAATGTAATTAAAATGAAAAAACACATTTACCTTGGTTTACTATTGGTTTTGTTTTCTGTTTTAGTTTATTCACAGTCTCAGAGATTAGTACTAATAGAAGAAGCTACCAACGCATCATGCGGACCATGTGCCTCTCAAAATCCGGCATTTGATGCATTACTGCAAAATAATCCTGATAAGTTAGTTGCTATAAAATATCATTGGTATTTTCCCGGATATGATCCTATGCATAATCATAATCCAGGAGAAAATAACGCACGTGTTTCATACTATAACATTAATGGTGTTCCCCATGCGTTAATTGATGGTTCTTCACTTACCGGTTCAAGTTATACAGGATCTCCTGCAAATTGCAATCAAGCAAAAATTGATGCTGCTTATGCAATTCCATCACCTTTTGAAATCACCATGTCGCATGAGGTTATTGATGATGTAATTCATGTGGTTATGCTAATAGAAGCAACTGAAAACATTAGTGGAAATTTAAGGGCACGGATGGCAGTGGTTGAAAAACACATTCACTTTAACTCTGCTCCGGGTTCAAATGGCGAAAAGGATTTCTATGATGTTATGAAAAAAATGCTACCTAATCCTAGTGGTACTAAACTGAACACTACAATAAATGACGGTGAGTATTTTATTATTGAACAATCGTGGGAACTGGCAAATATTTACGACATGAACGAGTTAGGAGTTGTTGGTTTTATCCAGGATCATAGCTCCAAAGAAATACACCAGGGTGACGATAGTAGCACGGATCCAATTGTTCCACTATATTCAAATGATGCTGAAATTTTGGAAGTAAAAAATATAACAGAATTTAATTGTCTCGGTACTGTAGCTCCTGTGATCATTATAAGAAACAATGGTTCTGAAAATCTTACATCTCTTGATATTCAATACGCTGTAAACGGAGGAACACCTCAAACATATAATTGGACTGGAAATTTAGGTTTTCTTGGAAAAGATGAGATTGCTCTTGAAGAAATATCGTTTAATGTAATAGATGAAAACAATCTAATTGTCACATCGGAGAATACAAATGGTGTTGGAGATGATTATATTATCAATGATACGTATATTAAACCCTTTTCGGTAGCCATGCATATTTCTAACCAAATAAGACTAGTCCTTATTACTGATGAAAATCCGGAAGAAACAACATGGGAAGTGATTAACTCCAGTGGGGAAGTCATTTTAACCGGAGGACCTTATACACAAGCTGGAACTGTAATTCAGGAATATCATGATATAGAGGTGGAGGATTGTTATAAGTTTTTAATTTATGATGCTGGAAATAATGGACTTTGTTGCGATTATGGAGCAGGAGCCTGGGGTCTCTATGATGCAGATGGAAATGTGGAAATTGGTACAGGTGGAATGTTTGCTGACAGGGATTCTGTTAATTTTGAAGTTGGAGGATTTACTGGTGTATTTAATTCTTCACGGCCTGAGTCGACCTATTCTATATATCCTAATCCAACAAATGGATTGGCAAATATTACACTTGATCTGAGTAAAGATGAATTTGTAAGTTATTCAATATTTAACATACTGGGCAAGGAAGTTAAAAAAAATGATCTGGGACTACTACAATCAGGAGAAAGAATTTATCCTGTTAATTTGATGAATTTAGATCCTGGAGTATATTTTCTAACATTGAATATTACCGGGAAATCATACTCGCATAAATTAATTTTGTCAAAATAATAATTAAAAAATAATAAAATGAAATCATTAAAACTACTATTTGCTTTTACAGGAAGTTTCTGGATACTGATCTGAAGTTCCGGGAATCTGCAGAACAGTTGAAGAAGATTGAAAATATGTTTATCGGCAAGTGGGGCCGGTTTATGGAGGTCTTGATTGATAGCGGCGCGGTGAC
>JAIOTR010000198.1 GCA_021106665.1 Bacteroidales bacterium | reverse complement strand
TAATTTCCATTTTCACCTTACCAAAAATTTAGACTTGATTTGCTTTTTTCTCGATTGAGCATTCCTTTATTACAAAAGCGTACCAAAGTGAAAAACAAGACACACTCAACTAACAATCAATGATTTATAAAATATACTGGAATAAAAAACTACTATCCGAAAACAATAAGGTTTACCATTTTCGTAGAGTAAGAGTGGAGAGGGATATTAGTGAATGGTTAGTTGGGAATTGGCTATTTGTTAAATAGTTTATAGGCTGAATAATAAAACAGTTATATTTTAGGTAATAAGAAAATAATGGATAACCATTTATTAAAATTAAAAATCCCGAAACCGGTGCTTCGGGATTTTACCTTCATAATGTTTGTAAGAAGCTTACTACATTTAATTTGGATTTATTTGCGAAGATGAAATCTTTATCCCTTAATCGGGAATTTGAGATGCCTTTCCAGAATTAGTATTCCAATAATCAGATTTATCCGAACTTTCAACATAACCATTCATATCATAATCTCCCTGTTTATATCCTGTCTCGCCTAATTGTTGCAACCAGATATCATTTTTGTCTTTATTGTCTATTTGGCTATCGGCATTTCCATCTGCTGCAATCATACTCCAAACTCCGGTGTTTAACTCTTTTTGTGCTTTTAGGCCACCGTAAGCTTTGAAACCACTGTCAGTAAAATCATATGCATAAACATTGCCTGATTTTGTTAATGGATATGCTGAGATAATATCAAGGTGATTTCTGTGATGGATTACTACAAATAATTTCTGTGAAACTTCACCCGTGAATTGCAATAAATCGGAACCGTTAATATCAACCAAAGAACCATCGTTTAAAATAAAGCATGCTTTACGGGAAATAGTTTTATCAGTTGTAGCAAATTCGATACCCGAAGCATCTCTTAATTCAATTAGGGCCCAATCGACTATATTACTATTCGGAATTTCTGATACATTTTCTGTTCCTGTATAATTCCAGGGCTCAGCATAATATGGCTGAGTTAAGGGTAATGAGCCTGATTGGTTAAGGGAAGTTGCCATTTGCCCGCTTTCATAAGGCCCTTCAAGTAAAGCTAAAAACTGGTAATCAAATCCGGTTAAAACTATGTTTATTTCAGGTTTTTGAAAACCCTGTAATAATTTATAGTTACCATCATAACAGTAATTTATGACAGGCTCCCCAATCGTATAGCTTAATAAAATATTATTATTGATATCAGAGATGCCTGACGAAGAAATGACTTCAGAGTTAATTGATTGACCATTTAAAAATAGTTGAAACATCAATATTAAAACCAAAATAAGAAATTTATATTTTCTACTTTTTTTCATTTTGCATCCTTTTAATGTGATTATTCTGAATAAAAACCTTGAATTTCAGTTTCAGTTAAAGCCCTGCTATAAATTCTAATTTCATCTATAATTCCATGAAAAGGATGGTCATTTGAATAATTATCACCAATTAAAACCGGAGTCGAAGTATTTTGTATTTGTAAAGAAGCTACTTCATTTGAGTCAACAACTACTCCATCCTTATATAATTTGACATCTCCATAACTAAAAGTAGTTACTAACAACGTCCATTTATTTAGTTCAGCAATTGAAGGATCAATACATTCTACTAAACTATCAGTATCGTAAAATCTAACCCTAAATTCTTGCAAATTCGCACCCGCTCTATTCATGTTAAAAGATTTTTCGTTGAATCCACCAGCATTTTGATGCTTTGAAATAATGGATAAATAATTCTCCCCTATAGAATTTTCATCAAGCAAAACCCAACTAATAATTGATAATTCTTCGTTCTCATCAAAATAATCACCTATTAGAATATGGTTGTCAATACCATTATAATAGTAAGCACTGTTTTGATTATTGAATCTATCCTGACATAGAACTGGCCCATTTACAACTCCATGAATGCCATTTCCACTTTCATCATTAGCATTTCCATTAAAAGGATAATAAGCCTCCAATCCGTTAGTAGGTGGGTCAACAGTTGTAAAACTCCAGATTGGGCCATCGGTTGTATTAAACTGGTCATGCGCAACTATTTTCCAATAATATGTTTCGTTGTAAGTTAATATTCCCGGATCAAAACTTGTTTCTGTTTGGCCTGAATTTATAATGGTTGGAGGATTTGTTGTACCAAAATAAACATCATAGGATAAAAGATCATTTTCAGGATCGGAACAAGTCCAATTTAAAGAGGAATTTATTATTATGCCGGTGGATCCATCTGCAGGGTCAGGGCTTGCTGGTACATCCGGTTGTTGATTTATGGATTGATCTCTTATACATCGAACCGAAAATCCTTTTTCTTTAGTATTTTCATTGCTCTCCAAAACTTCATTGTAGAAATTGATCCGGCGATACCATACATGATCAATATCAAATTCTGTTGATGTCCAAAAGTATCCACGATTTCCTTGATGTTCAAAATAGTAGCCCGGACGACGATTTCCTGCCGGTAAAACACTAAACCCACTTTCGTTTGTAGCGCCTAAGTTTGGTGTGTGCCATAAACCGGTTCCTTCCTCAATAGTTCCTATTGTTTTAAGTTTACCTCCAGCAATTGTATCTCCACTAAGAAAATCTGTTAGTACATTAAACTCTGAATGTGATGGTATATGCCATCCATTCGGACATATACCTTGAGATCCTTCAATATTTGTATATTGCATTAATTCATCCCATTGGTATAAACCTCCATAAGTTTCACAATTTTCTGCAATATCTTCATAACAATACTTTTCAATAGTATCATTATCTTGCATATCTTCAATTCCATTTATCATTGTACCGATATTGAGATTTTCCCTTAACCAACATTGGTTTCCTATTTTAATTGTATAATATGTTTGCCCATGATAATTTATAGAAGGCATACCCGGACAAGGTTCACCATATTGATATGCAGGATATGTACCAATATTTCCCAATGAATCAACCCATAGTTCATATTGATTACCATTTTGATCTGTTAAAATAAATGACTCTGTTCTTTTAGAATTCAGGGCATAGGGTACACTTACCAACTGACTGGTGCCCATAATTGTAAAACTCCCTTGCCCTTCAGTATCAATAGCAATTTCTATATAAAATTCATCATCACCCCAATTTATGGTGCTGAAATTTCCACTTGTAGTTGTACCTCCTCCGATTTGTATGGCAATCTGTCCAAAATCATTTGTTGTAACACTATGGACTTCTTGGTAAACAGACAATCCGGTAGTGCCGCCTTTCAAAATTGATAGTTGGAAATCAATTTGCTGATTGGATAAAATTTGTCCAACAGAATCTCTGATAACCGCCTGGTAATTTACAAGTTCAGGAGTTTGAGAAAATCCGAAAACGATAAAAAACATAAACAAAATAGTAAACCTGTGCTTCATAATTAATAATTTTTATAAGTTTATAAAACGGTAAAATTAAAATGGGAGAAATGGCTTTCAACAAAGTAGTTAACTTATTGGGTAAGGGTAATTAATATCAGGGTGAATACTCAATTTTTTAAGGTGAAGGATTTCCTTGTATTATTCATCCGATGACTCGGAGTCATCGGATGAATAGTGGCGATATTAGATTTTTACGATTACTTTTGTCCCTGAACTTATCCCATCATTATTTAAAATATCAGTTATCTCAAAACTAACCTCCGTATTATTCAATCGATTATACATTTCCACAATCTGATTTATAATTTCATGTCCCTTGCCTGTTGAGATTTGGT
>JAIOTR010000023.1 GCA_021106665.1 Bacteroidales bacterium | reverse complement strand
CCATAATAGGATATCCCAACTTCGTATATTCGTATACTGGGAATTCTTGAAATTTTTGCAGTGATTTCTGGCTCAAAACCAAACCTTTTTTCTTTTAGCTTAATATTCTTAATTATTTCTGACCTGAATAACTTATAACAGGTTTCCATATCTGTCAGGTTCAAATCAGTAAAAACATTGGATAAAAAAGTGAGAAACTTATTTCCGATTGTATGCCAAAAAAATAATATCCGATGTGGATTGCCGCCAGTAAAACGGGAACCATACACAACATCAGCAACTCCATCCAATATCGGTTGAAGAAGTAAATTATATTCAGCCGGATCATACTCAAGATCAGCATCCTGAACAATAACAAATTCTCCTGTTGCACTTTCTATACCTTTGTGAATAGCAGCTCCTTTACCCTGATTCTTTTCAAGGTTATATAGATTAATATTTGAATCCTGATGGCTTTCAATATACTTTTCAATGACTTCTTTTGTATTATCTGTTGATTTGTCATTAACAACTATTATCTCTTTGAAGCTGTTATTTACGAGTTCAACACTAACTACTTTATCAAGTATTTGATGAATAGTTGAGGCTTCGTTATAGGCAGGGATCAATATTGAAAGCGTTTTATGACTCATACACTGCAAAAGTATTATTCATGATAATATACCCGTTTCACTCTCCTTGAAATATTGGTTAACACTTCATAGGGTATTGTGTCCAAAGCATCGGCCAATTCTGATATGGGGTGCTCTTTCCCGAAAATAATTACATCATCTCCTTCATTTACTTTTAAACCGGTAATATCAACCATACACATATCCATACAAATATTTCCAACAATGGGAGCAGGCATATTGCTAATATAAATTTTTCCCTTACCGTTGCTTAACTTTCTGTTCAATCCATCAGCGTAACCAACAGGAACAATAGCAATGGTCATATCATTTTCAACTTTTGCTGATCGGTTATATCCGATGGTTTCACCAGCCTTTATATTCTTGACTTGTGAAATTGTAGATTTCAAAGTACTGACATTCTTCAGGTTTTGTCTATCTGATTTGACTGATGGCACACCATATAAACTTATACCCAGCCGAACCATATCAAATTGCTCTTTAGGAAAACGATTGATACCTGCTGAGTTTAAAATATGCATCATGATTTTGTGAGTTGCATTCTCCTGAATTTTTGCAGATATCTTCTTAAATTGATCAATCTGATAATTGGTAAAACCATCATCAGAAGAATCTTCGCTTGAAGCTAAATGGGAAAAAACCGACTGAACATAAATGGATTTGATTTTTTGTAATCGTTCAATCAGAATATCTGTTTCTTCCGGAAGAAATCCCAATCTATGCATTCCCGTATCAAGTTTGATATGCACTTTAACAGGTTTATTTTCAGGGATTATGTTTGATTTTATAGCTTCTTCCAATAACTCCAGTGTGCGGAAATTATAAATCTCAGGTTCCAGGCTATGTTGAATTATCGCATCATAACTTTGTTCATCCGGATTCATAACCATTATCGGAACCGATATTCCTGCCTTTCGTAATTCAACTCCTTCATCAGCATAGGCAACAGCGAGGTAATCAATCCTGTGATATTGAAGTATGCTCGCAATTTCAAAACTTCCACTGCCATATGAGAAAGCTTTGACCATGGCCATAATTTTGGTTTCAGGATTAAGTTTTTTCCGGAAATAATTCAGATTATGTACCAATGCATTTAAATTGATCTCCAAAACCGTTTCATGTGCTTTTTGTTGTAATGCCTTACTTATTTGTTCAAACTCAAAAACCCGGGCGCCTTTCAGGAGAATGCTTTCATTTTGTAAAGCAGAAAATGAGTATTTCCTCAGAAAAGCCTCTGTTGATGGGAAAAAATCTTTTTCAATCTGAAACTTATCCTTTTGCTTGCTTATTCCATTCCCGATCCCAATGATTTTATTTATTCCTTTTTTCGTTAGTAAAACTGCAATCTCTTCATAAAGTTCCTCATCATTTTGCCCACTTTGCAGTATGTCGGACAGGATAACAGTTTTTCTCCTATGCTGGTTTTGCTGATTCAGAAAATCGATTGCAATATTTAAAGAGATAATATCAGAATTATAACTGTCATTAATAATCGAACAATGATTAATTCCTTCCTTCATCTCCAGGCGCATGGCAATGGGCTGCAGGGTAAGCATTCTTTGAGCTATTGTTTCATTATCATATCCCATATATAACATTGTTGCCCAGCAATGGATGGCATTCTCAATTGAAGCTTCATCGGTAAATGGAATTGTAATTGAAATGCCGGCACTATCAAACAAACCATGAATTGATGTTTTATTATTCTGTTTTGTGATTTTTTCTATTCTCAGGTTAGCGTCTTGTTTTTTGCTCCAGGTAAATGTTTCAATATTATTGAGAATTTCCGAACGAATGATAGTTTCCTGCATTTCGGAGTAATCCGGAGTATAAATTAAAGTTTTGACTTTGGTAAATAGTTTTAACTTCTCTCCGACTTTTTGTTTGATGTTTATGAAATTTTCATTGTGGGCCGGACCGATATTGGTAAAAATTCCAATGGTCGGATTGATAATCCCCTGAAGTTTACCCATTTCATCCGGTTCTGACATTCCTGCCTCAAAAATACCCAATTCACATTCAGGTTTTAATTGCCATACAGATAACGGCACTCCAACCTGTGAATTATAACTTTTAGGACTTCTTACTATCCTTTTGTCTTTGCTTAATAACTGGAACAGCCATTCTTTGACAATGGTTTTTCCATTGCTTCCGGTAATCCCGATAACGGGAATTGAAAACCTTTTGCGATGAGTTGCGGTAAGTCTTTGAAGAGCTTCAAGGGTATTTTCAGAATAAATGCAATTTACATCTTCACTTTTTAATTTAATGTCGGGGTCACTGATAATGAAATTTCTGATACCTTTATTATATAGCTCATCAATGTATTTATGCCCATCGTTTTTTTTGGTTTTTAATGCAATAAAAATACACCTTCCGGGGGTTATGAGCCGTCGCGAATCAATGAGGATATCTGTTACAGACTGATCATTAAAATCCTGGCTGATAATATTACCACCAACGATATCTGCTATTTCCCGAATGGTATATTTAATTGAAGACATATAATATCTTGCTTTCCAGGTTTGTTAATGCCAAAGTATTTAATTTTCTGACTCAGGTTCTTCCTCATGATTAACTGCTGGTAAATCTGCTTGTGATTCTTCATTCACCAACTTTTGTGGTTCCGAATTATTTTCGATAGGTTTAGATTCGGGTTGTTTTAAGGGTAAAGGATTTTTATTCAGATCTTCATAAAGTTTCCTGTTCCTGAAAATATCAATAGCCGCAAAAATTGCCTGTCTGAACGAATCAGGCGACGCAAGGTTTTTTCCTGCAATATCAAATGCTGTACCATGAGCGGGCGAAGTACGAACAATAGGTATACCAGCAGTGAAGTTTATACCATTTTCAAAAGCAAGTGTTTTAAAAGGAAGCATTCCCTGGTCGTGATACATGGCAAGAATTCCATCAAAATTCGTGTAATTGCTTGAGCCAAAAAATCCATCTGCAGCAAATGGGCCAAAGGCGAGTATTTTCTCTTCTTTGACCTTATTTATTGCCGGTTGAATAATCTCTATTTCTTCTCTCCCGATCAAACCATCATCACCTGCATGTGGATTAAGGCCTAACAATGCAATTTTTGGCTTGCGAATACCAAAATCCATTTGTAATGACTTGTTCATCGCCTTTATCTTATTTATAACAATTTCTTCAGTTATAAATTCATGGATTTTCGAAATTGGAATATGCCCGGTGAGAATGCCGATCCTAAAATTATTACTAACCATAAACATCAAATGGTCAGACGTATTATACTTACTGGCAAGATAATCAGTATGGCCGGCAAAATTAAATTTATCAGATTGAATGTTTTTCTTATTTATCGGCGCTGTTACCAAAACATCAATTTTATCCCGATTCAGGTCTTCGATTGCTCTTTCAAGTGCATAAAAAGCAAGTTCACCCGCTTTTTCCGATTGCTTTCCCATTTCAATTTTTATCTCCCGGTCGTAGCAGTTGATGATATTAGCCCTTTTTGGGTTAGCATATTCGGCTTTTTTAATCAGGTTGAAATTAACATCCATGATGTTAAGCGTCTTGCGATAGTATGAAGCTACTTTTGAAGAGCCATAAATTACCGGTGTGATCAATTCAAGAATTCTATTGTCCTGAAAAGTTTTAATAATTATTTCGTAGCTTATTCCATTAAAGTCACCATGGGTAATTCCCACCCTTACCTTCGAATTATCCTTTGTATTAGGATTTATCATGATCTTAAATTTTTATTACACAAAATTAGCTAAAAGCTTAAAGTAGACTTTCAATTATTATGAATATTAAAATTACCCTGAGATTTTACTTTTAATAAAATCAAATAAAAGCCTTACAGCAACACCCGAACCACCAGCCGGAAAATATTTATATGATTTTTCATTAAAAGCAGGGCCGGCAATATCAAGATGGATAAAAGGATAATCGGTAAAATGCTCCAGGAATTTCCCTGCAGTAATGGCACCTCCTTCAACTCCGCCGATATTTTTGATGTCTCCCACTTCTGATTTGATCAAATCTTCATAATCTTTCCAGAAAGGGAATTCCGCCAATCGTTCACAAACAGTTTCTCCGCTTTTCCTTAACTGTTTAAATTCATTTTCTGCTTTTGAATGCATTCCAACAATCCCGTATTTTCCGATAGCCCGTACAGCTGATCCGGTAAGCGTAGCAACATCTATTACCAGATGAGGCTCGTATTTTTTAGCATAGCTTAAAGCATCCGCCAAAATCATCCTGCCTTCCGCATCTGTATTGATCACCTCTACTTTGGTTCCATCATGCATGGTAATTATATCACCATTCACATAAGCATTTCCGTCAACCCGGTTATCGGTGGCTGGCACAATAGCAATAACATGAACAGGCAATGCTGCCCGGGCAATTGCATAAACTGCACTGGCAACTGCAGCGCCACCAGCCATGTCACATTTCATATTATTCATATAATCAGCCGTTTTCACATTCATTCCACCTGTATCAAACACTACCCCTTTACCAACAAAAATGTAAGGCTTATTATTGATCGGATTTTTTGGCTTCCACTCTACAATTGAAAATGTAGGAGGATCAACACTCCCTTTGTTTACAGCTAAAAGACCTCCCATTTTTAAGGTTTCTATTTTCTTCTTATTAAAAATTTCAACCTTTGCATCAGCTGCTTTTCCCATTTTTTCAAACTCTTCAGCAAATTTTACTGCATTTAAATAAGCCAATGGTTCATTCACCAGGTCACGGCATTTGCATGTACCATCAATGACAATATTAAGATTATCAACTTCTTTATCACTTATTCCTTTTGAGAATAATTCGACTGTATTCAGGGTATTCAGTTTTTCGGCAGGATTATTTTTATATTTTAAAAACTGGTAGTTAGCCAAAGCCATACCTTCTGCAAAAGCGAGAGTTTCCTTCGGTTTCTCCTCAGTATCCACAACAACAACAGTATGCAATTTATTATTATTTAATGAACCCAAAAGTTTCGCACCGGCGACTCTGTAATTTTCAAGACGTAATGCAGTATTTCTTTCCTTTTCGACAAACTGCACAAATATCCATCGCTTAAAGTGATTAAAGACGAAGGTGTTTTTTTTGTGTTTTTTTTGTGATGTCTTTACATAGGCATATTCTTCCTTACTAAAATATTTTTCAGGTAGATTTTTACTGTCGGTAACTAGAAAAATGAGGTTATCAGTTGCAGATATACGGTCTGTTGTTGTTATTATTGTTTGCATTTTATTGGCATTTTTACTTTAGAACAATCAGGGCAAAGATAGCCAGAAAAAGAAAATGTTTATTTTTATTTTCTTAATCAATGAAATTTTATGGCAACAGTTTTTGCACTTGTCGATTGTAATAATTTTTACGCTTCATGCGAGAAGATATTTTATCCTGCCATAGAGGGTAAATCAGTTATTGTTTTATCAAACAATGATTATAAAACTTCAAACTCCGAACTTCGAACTTCAAACTAAATTTATGTGCGGCAGATTTTCATTTTCACCATTAACAAAGATAATTGAAGACAGATTCGATGTGAAAGTTGATCCGTCTCAATATAAACAACGTTATAATTGTGCTCCTTCGCAAAACCTGGCAGTTATTTCCAATAATAGATCAGAAGAATTAAGTTTTTACAGATGGGGATTAATTCCTTTATGGGCTAAGGATAAAAGCATTGGAAATAAAATGATCAATGCAAAAGCTGAGACCATAACAGAAAAAGCATCTTTTAAAAATTCTTTCAAACGAAAAAGGTGTTTGGTTTTAAGCGATGGTTTTTTTGAATGGAAAAAAATAAACCCCAAAGAAAAAATACCTTACAGGATAAAAATGAGAGATGATTCACTTTTTGCCATGGCCGGTATTTGGGATACCTGGAAAAATGAAGAAAGTGACTACATTAATTCATTTGCTATAATTACTACAGTTCCAAACGATTTAATGGAAAATATTCATCTAAGAATGCCGGTAATTCTGGAGAGAAAAGATGAACAAAATTGGTTACATGATAATAATCCTGATATACTAAAAACACTATTAAAACCTTATGCAGCGGAATTAATGACCGCTTATCCAATTTCCACGCTTGTTAATTCACCGACAAATGACAGCCCGGAAATCCTAAACCCTGTTGAGTATTTATTTTGATCTGGTTATATTTTATTCAACTAATAAATTGCATCCCCTTATATCACTTTCATCAAACCGACCAAGCACTTCAAACGTGCCATTTGGTTTCATTTTTCCCAAATCTTGTGTAGCAATAAAGGAACATGAGTGCATGTTGGCCAGATCGATTACATTTATTCCACCTGATATTTCTGAGCCCAAAATTGTCTTTGGATCATTGGTATCCCGAATTAATATTTTCATCCAGGGGGGTGTTTTGAAAATTCCTTTTTCTTTGGAATATGCCTGTGACAATAATTCAGTCATACCATATTCAGAATGAATATTTTGAACATGAAACTTATTACAAAGTATCTTATGTAAATCTTCACGAATTAGCTCTTTTCTCCTCCCCTTCATACCTCCTGTTTCCAAAATAATCAAATCAGCCATTTCCAATTCAAAATTTTCAGCAATATCAAGCAAAGCATAGGTTACTCCAAATAATATTATCTTTTTATATCTCAATACTTTCAACTTTTCAACTAACTCATCATAATTATTGAGATAAAATCCACTATCCTTATTTTTACTTTGTTCTATGAGTTTTTCTACCATGTATATAAGTGATGATCCCTTTTGTTCAAGATATGATGGCAGCAAAGCAAGTATTATATATTGTTCCGGATCTCCATAAAATAGCTTGAAACATGTACTAAAACTTTGTTCATAGATATTCAAATTAGAA
Source organism: Bacteroidales bacterium (assembly GCA_021106665.1). Taxonomy (GTDB): domain Bacteria; phylum Bacteroidota; class Bacteroidia; order Bacteroidales; family JAADJA01; genus JAADJA01. Next base: position 2,022 of record JAIOTR010000023.1, on the reverse strand, counting down.
ATATAATGCCGGCTAACTTTGCTTCCAGTTGTACCACTACTGGTAAATATTTTCTCAGTTTCGCTATTAGTACACAAAACTTTATGGATTTTAAAAAACTCAATGGGCAGGAAAGGTATTTGAGAATAATGATCAATTCTGTTAATATTGCTGAGGTGAAAGTCAACAAATTCCTGATAAACAGGATTATTGGAATATTGAAAATGAAATATTTTTATCGCAAAATCGTTAAATTCAGCATCGGTCTTAATATCAAAAATCCGTTTTATCTGCATTGTCAAGTATTAATGAAACAAATATTTGATGTAAAGATATAACGAATTGGAATTTTTCCAAATAACTCCCTTGCAGGAAGTTTATAAAATTGTAATTTTACATCTGCATTTATGAATAATTATCTAAAAAAATACTTTTTATTTTTCTTCCTGATCGTCGGAATTATTTATTCCTGTAACAACGAAGAAGAATACCCCATAATTCCGGAAATTAATTTTGAAGGATTTACAAAGCTATGGAATCCAAATACTATGATTTATGAGCGCGGAGTATTAAAGATTTCATTTAAAGATGGGGATGGGGATATCGGATTGAAAAATTCCGAAACAGAACCTCCCTATGATTATAATTTATTTGTAAAATATTACGAATATCAAAACGGTGACACAGTCAGGGTTGTAATAGCTGATTCAAATGAATTTAATGCCCGCATTCCAATGTTAACACCTCAGGGTTCCAATAAAGCCATTAAAGGAGATATAGAGGATACGTTATTTATGTATAATTATTTAGCCGATTTTGATACTATCATGTTTGATGTATATCTTGTCGACAGGGCTCTCCACAAAAGCAATACCGTTAGTACAGGTTGGTTTTTAAGAAATTAAAAGGCTCAAATTAGACTAACACATATCCGGCAATTTTCATGATATTAAAGATTGATAATTCGCTTTAGATGTTAAAAATTCTATAAAAAGCTTGAATTCATTATTATTTCTCGCTATTTTTGTATTATCATTTGAAAAGATAACAGTTTACTCCAGTATTTTAAATTAGTATTAATATAAAAATTTAACATGATGAAAAAATTTACAATTGTTTTAGTTATTTTATTAGCAATCAGTTTAAATACAATCGGCCAAACCGGTTGGACAATGGTTAATTCCGACTTACCAGCAGATAAAGGAGTTGGCCAATTATCCATTGGAATGAATGATAATACTGCCCTATGGGGATTAGCAATCAACGATGATGGATCTATCTATGATGAATTTACACGTTCAATTGATGGGGGAAACACCTGGGAATCAGGCACCTTTAATGCAGGTAATGGTTTATCACAATTATTTGCTATTGATGCCAATACTTGCTGGGCTGTTTTTAATACCGGAGCAGATCAGGGATTGTACAAAACCGAAGATGGTGGTGTTACCTGGGTAAAAAAAGGTGGTGTTTATGGCGCCAGTTCTTTTGCAAATGTAATTCACTTCTTTAACGACAATGATGGTTTTGCACAAGGCGATGCTGTGGGTACTGATTATGAACTTTATACCACAACTGATGGTGGTGAAACATGGAATCCAGTTGATGGTGCAAATATTCCTGATCCAACTACAGGTGAATGGGGCATTACCGGAAACTATTATGCAGTTGGAGATAACATCTGGTTTGGAACAAACCAGGGAAGAATATTCAGATCTACTGATAAAGGCTATACATGGGAAGCCTCATTAACAGCTTTTGGTGCAACAGATGTTGTTGGCGTACTTATGTTTGATGCAGACAATGGCATATCCTTTAGGTCATATCTAAATATGGGTGTTGAGCCTACATTAAATGAAACTTCTGATGGTGGTGCAACCTGGACTGCTTTTAACACCGTTGGAGCAAGTTTTGCCCGGTATTTTTTCCATGTTCCTGGCACTGCTAACACTTTATATGGCTCCGCACATGATGCAGCTGCTGGTGAAGGTATATCTATAAGTTATGATGGAGGTCATAACTGGACTGAGCTGAATTCAGGCT
>JAIOTR010000034.1 GCA_021106665.1 Bacteroidales bacterium | reverse complement strand
TTGCAGAGGCAGAAGATGTTCAAACCGGATTTGAGGCCATACAAAAACACAAGCCCGAATTGGTATTACTCGATATTAATATGCCTGACGGAAGTGGGTTCGATCTGCTTAAAAAATTTGATCAGATTAATTTTAAGATTATATTTATTACTGCTTATGATGAATTTGCTGTACGGGCATTTGATTTCTCAGCTATTGATTACATATTAAAACCCGTTGATCCTGCCAAGTTGATGGAAGCTTTGAGCAAAGTTCATCACGTGGTGGAGCAGGAAAATATCAGTTTAAGATTGAATGCCCTATATGCCAACCTCGAAAACAATAGCCCCGAAAATAAAAAGCTTATTCTTAAAACAGCAGAAAATATTTACCTGGTAAATACTTCCGACATTATTCGATGTGAGTCGGATGGCGGGTATACACGGTTTTACCTTATTGATGGCAAAGAAATCATGGTATCCAAAAACATGAAAGATTTTGATGAAATGTTGAATGGATTTGGGTTTTACAGGATCCACCAATCACATCTGGTCAATATCAAATACATCGATCATTACAGCAAGGCCGAAGGAGGAGCGGTAGTGATGAAGGATAATTCAACATTGCCGGTTGCCAGGCGTAAAAAAGATAGTTTCCTGAAATTGCTGGAAATGATATGATCTTTTACCGGATATATATCTTTCTTTACCGGATTTAAGTCCATTTCAACCGAATTTATATTTCTCCCATCCTTACCTGATTGCAACCGTATATATGCTCGTGAGCAATTAATGTATTTTAAATCTACAATAAATCAAGGTAATATGAAGGCAAAATTTACACTAACAGGTATCCTGGTTTTTACACTTTTATTTAATCTGTCGGTTAATGCACAAGGTGTGTCAATCAACAATGATGGAACCGATCCTGATGCTTCGGCAATTTTGGATTTACAAAGTACTGACAAGGGTTTACTGGTTCCAAGGATGGCCCAAAATCAAATTACAGACATTCAGAACCCTGCAAATGGTTTGATAGTATTTAACACAACAGATAATAAATACTATGCTTACTTAGAGGGAGAAAATGCCTGGAAAGAGATTGCATATGGAACAAGTACCATGACCCCTTTTGTATGTGGCAATCCACTTACCGATCCCCGTGACGGGCAATCCTATGCCACCGTTGATATTAATGGACAATGTTGGATGGCGGAGAACTTGAATGTTGGTACTATGTCTACGGGAGGCCAATATAATAATGAAACAATTGAAAAAGCATGCTATCAACATAATACTACTTACTGTGATACTTATGGGGGCTTATACCAATGGAACGAAATGATGAATTGGGTTACAACTGAAAGTGCCCAGGGAATTTGTCCCGACGGATGGCATGTGCCATCTGATATGGAATGGTTTCTAATGGAAAATTTCTTAGACCCGAATGTATATAGCCCAACTCAAACTGGCTGGCGGGGTTATGATATTGGAGGCCAATTGAAGGAAGCTGGATATACTCATTGGAATGGCCCAAATACAGGAGCCACCAATTCAAGTGGAATGACGCTTTTGGGAAGTGGTTGGAGAACCAGTTCAGGAGGTTTTAACGGTCAGAAATTTTTTACAGTTTTCACAACATCAACCCAATCTTCGGGTAGCAATACCTGGGTCAGAGAGTTTGATTATAATAGACAGCAATCATACCGGGCTGCTTTCTATAAGTATAATTATTATCCTGTAAGATGCCTAAAAGACTAATTCAAAAACCATAAACGATGAGTAAAAAACTACATATAAAAATACTGGTTTTATTATTCCTGATTATTTCCAATTACACAATTGGGCAAAGCACCTTAAATGTTGCCAACGGAGGAAAGATGAATATTTCATCCGGTACATCGGTTCAAAGTCAAAATCTTGACATTGGCAACGGCAGTCAGCTTGTTAACCGGGGTGACTTAACAGTAAACGGAGTTCTGGCAAATGATGCCGGAACACCGGGGTTGATCCTCAAAGCTGACCAAAACGGTTATGGTTCATTGCTTCATAATACAGCAGATGTTCCCGGATCAATGGAACAATACCTTACTTCAGAGCGCTGGCACCTGGTTTCTTCTCCAATGGCGAATGCAACCATTGAAACTTATATGGATATTTATTTAAAGCAGTGGAATGAAACAGACAGCACATGGACATACCTTGTTCAACCCTTGAGCATGCCGATGAATGCAACAACAGGATATTCCGCCTGGGTCTCAGATGCCCTTACCGGGCCAACAACAGTGAATTATGAAGGTAATCTTAATAATGGAGATTATACTGTTTCATTAGCATATACTCCAACAAGTAATGCCACTGGCTGGAACCTTATCGGCAATCCTTATCCTTCAACCATAGAATGGAATTTGGATACCAGCTGGAACAGAACTAATGTTGGTGGTTGGATAGTAGTTTATGATAATGCTACTTTCAAGGGATGGAATCCCTTTTTATCCGGGAATGACAGATCATATAATGGGAAAACAGATGGTATTATACCAGCAACACAGGGATTTTGGGTAAGGGCCTTTGCAAGTCCTGCAAATCTCACCCTACCTCAAAGTCTGCGAACTCATAACTGTCAGATATTTTATAAAGATGCTGAGAAAAGTAATTACAAAAGCTTACGGCTAAAAGCAATTGCTAATAATTACGAGGATGAAACTGTAATTATTTTCATGGAAGGAGCAACCAAAGGTTTTGATGGTTTATATGACCTGGAAAAGCTTTATAATGTGGATGAAGCGCCTAATATTTATTCGGGTGCAGAAGGGAATATATTATATTCGGTTAATGTACTACCCCATGATTTTATCAGCACAACTGACACACCTATAATACCTGTAGGTTTTAAATTAGGATTAGAAAAAGAATGTACAATTACTATTTCCGGGATTGAAGGCTTTTATCCTTATACTCCCATTTACCTCGAAGACCTAAAGGAAGGAGAAATGATTAATCTGAGATATCAGAACAGCTATAATTATTTTACTAATCCATTGGATAATCCAAATCGGTTTCTGTTGCATTTTGGAGAGCCTAACATAATTGAAGAAGATATTTACTCCGAAGTTTCAATTTATTCTTACGAAAATCAGGTTTATGTAAAAATACCCGCTTCCTCAAAAGGAGAAGCAGAAGTATTTGATATGCTTGGGAAGAAAGTATCCTCTTTCAAGCTACATCAGGAGTTAACCAGAGAGCCTATTTATACAACCGGTTATTATATTGTAAAGGTAAAAACATCTGAATATTTTACAACTAATAAGGTATTTATTAAGAATTAACTATTTAAAAACTTATGTGATAATATATTTTGGTTCTAAATAATTTTTTTGAGTACTTGCACAACTCAAGCAAATCAAGGAATTCTATTCCTCATAAAGTATTTAAATCATTTTAACATAAACTTTATTGCAATGAAAAAAATTTATACAAAGTTCAGTTTCGGGCTATTGTTGTTTGTGTTATTGACAACAACAACCAATGCTCAAATTCAACCTACAGGTTCGGGAACTGGGGCAGACCCATATCAAATTGCCACAATAGACAATTTATTGTGGGTGAGTACAAATTAAAGTTCATGGACAAGTGTGTTTATACAAACAGCAGATATTGATGCAACTGACACCCAAAACTGGAATGGGGGAGAAGGGTTTATTCCTATCGGAAATAGTATAACAAATTTTTCAGGGAGTTATAATGGACAAGCCCATTCAATAAATGGTTTGTTTATTAATCGTCCATCAGCTAATGACCAGGGAATATTTGGTTATTTAACAGGTACAGTTGAAAATGTAAACCTGACAAATGTAAACATAACAGGTTTTGATGGTGTTGGGGCTTTAGTGGGCTTTAGTTATGTTACTACTGTCAGCAACTGTTCAAGTTCAGGTTATGTTTCCGGAACAGAAAACAGG
>JAIOTR010000238.1 GCA_021106665.1 Bacteroidales bacterium | reverse complement strand
TCCTTTTAGTTCTTTTTTTGGAATTCCATTTAATATCATTTGTTCAACAATGAAGAAATTACCATAGTGTTTTATAGGATTAACATATTCGAAATCTTCCTCTTCAAACATTATTAATTTTTGTCCAGTCCTTTTATTTATTATTTCTCTATGTATCATTTTTTTATTATGCTTGCTGGTAACACATTTTAACCCTTTCAAATATACTGTTTAATTGTTAATACGGGTTAGAAGTATATTTTTATTGTGTTTTCAAATTCAACAAACTCTTTCATATTCAAAATATTCAACTACCTCTGTCCCAACCATTAAATTTTTACTTTCGGTTAATATCTTTAACAAAGATATAGATAATATTAATGTGATTTTTAAAGAGGTAAAGATTTGGTATAAGTCTCACCATAGCTTGGCTCGCATTTGAAGACTTGACAGCTTCAAATATTTTCAATTTATCTAATTGTTTTCAGATTTGCTACAGGATTTCCCTTTAAGCTTTCATTAACTAAATTAGAAATAAACATTGTAAAGGGTTCAATATCTCCTTCTACACTCGCTTTCTCAAGGGTGCTCATATAATTGTCACGTTCTTCAACAGGTATAACAGTCCATGGATATCCTCCGGAAGCAAGCATAACGTTCATTAGAAATCTTGCCATTCTGCCATTTCCGTCCATATATGGATGGATAAATACAAATATAAAATGGCCCAGTACTGCACGAACCCCCGGATTATCTTCAGCTTCTAACAATTCGAATAACATGGGCATCACATCCCTCACAGCATCTTTATTTGGAGGCACATGTTTAGATTGTGAAATATATACCTGGTGTGCCCTGTACCCTGCCAAATCTGAAGCCTTTATTATACCAGCTGTTACACTAGGGGCAAATAATTCCCGATACCAATTGTTATGGTCCTGGTCAACTGTTGTACCTGGGTTGGCTCCATTGAGGATTTTTTTGATACTTTCTTTAACAGATTGAGAGGCTTGCCAGTATCCTCTTGCTGCCATTGCATCTCTTTGATTTCTATCGTCTTCGTTTTCTACTATATTCCAATCCCCACTTCTAACTTTTTCTATCAGGCCCACAGATACTTTATAGCGTTCTATTGATAGTGAATGGTATGCATCAGTAAGGTATATCTGGTCCACTGATTTTAGATATTTTTCCTTTTTTTTCGGAAGACCAGGCTCCTCTGGAAAGTGATTTATCACAATTTCCCTGAAATCATTCCACATTAGCTTTATTCGATTTGCATATGGTGACCTTTCTCTGAAAGATAGTGTAATAGGTGTTTTATTTTCAAACGGGTCGGTTTCACGAATTTTATAATCAGCAGATTTCATTGTCTTCACAATATCATCAGCAATACGAATTTGACCTACATTACGAAATGCTCCGGCCAATCTTCCGGCAATTATAGTATGGGAACCATCTAAAAGGTGTCCCAGGATTTCTGATGAATCTGATATGTGAGCTAAGACTGTTCTCATTTCTGTAGGATTCTTTGTAAACATTGCCGGAGTACAATATATCAATGCTGATGTTAGTTTTAGCATGCGAATACCATCCGTATCAATTATATTCACAATATTTGGTAAAGGCGATTCCAATGCGAAAATTGAAGTATTATGAAGCAATTGTACATTTGTATTTGAGGCTTTAGAAGCCCGAACGATTAATTGATGAGGTACGGCATTGTTACCTGAGTGAATTAAAATTGATTGTTCTGCAGAGATACAATATTCCTTGTTGTATTTAGATTTCAGATACTGAGAACAGAATTTCCAGTATGAAGTATACCAGGATGTACTATCACCAGCTTTCTCTTTAGGATTGGTTGCTATATACCACCCTTTTGTTACTTCCTTTAAGAACCCGTTTTTGATTAACCGTTCTTTATGAGTTCTCGTTATATTTGACGATTTAATTGCTATAACACCTTCTTTTTCTTGTAAATTTTGAAGGATCTCCAGTGATGCTGCAAGTTTTTCTCCAGGTGTTGCCATATCATTATTAGTTTGAATTTCAAAATTTCCATTGCGCATAAATTATGTTTGCGTGTTGCACGATAATTATACTTACACGTTGTACGATAATTATGTTTGCGTGTTGCACGAAAATTATGCTTGTGTGCAAAAATACTAAAAATAAATGACTTACTTCCCTTCTTTGATCATCAACTTTGCATGGACAATAAAGATGGTAATCTTAGAGACTGTTTTAAATTTATCCATTAATTTTATTATGCGTCTTTTTCCGGCATATTTTAGCATTTTATCGTTAAATACAGTGTTGTATTCGTCTCAAAAATGCTTCATCTGACAAAAAAATACACTATAATAATTCTTAAAAACAAAATCAAAACAGTCTCTTAGTACTATAGCAGAAAGTAAAATTATTTTTATGGAGTTATACAGGGGGGTGAAATTCACCTACCTAATTCTGCACTTCACTTTAATAATTCTTAACTCCACAGTTTTAAGGTTTCTTTGGCTTGCCCCAGGCAGTAGTTTTGTTTTTGAAAATTAAATTTTAAACCATTAAAAAATAAAACAATGAAAACTTTAGTCTTAACAACAGCCCTGGTAGTTTTAACTACATTCACTTACTCACAAGTACAAAAAGGAACCCGGCAAAAGGTTACAGATCCTAAAACTGAAAATGTAAAATGTAAACTTGTGAAAAAATCACAGGATCAACTCACATTAGTCATAACAAAAGTTACCGATCAGAAAGTAACTGTTAAACTAAAGAAAGAAAACGGAATGCTGGTACACCAGAAAAATTTGAAAAAAGCTGAGAACAACAGGATAACATACGACATCAGCGCACTCCCGGAAGGGAAATACAGATTCGAAGTTACATCCGGTAAAGAAGTATTGTACACACAAAAATTTAAAAAGGGTCAGGATATACTGGCTCTGACTGACTAAAACTTGGCAAGAAATTGCAATTAATTCAGTTCTTTGACATCCTGATCACAAACCTATGAGCTTAATTTGTAAATTTGGTTGCTTGTAATCATGCTCAGCTATATTAAAAACATATGGATTCGCTGTGGAAGTATTTTACTTCTTGGGATTTTATTCCGGTTTCTGCTGGATGTGATCTTCAGTTTATTATACCGCAACTATCTATTATTTCAGCCATTCGACAGCTATTTTTTTACTATTATAATAACATTCCTGGTATTTGAAAGCTTATTTCACCTGAATAAAATTATTGATAAAAAGGCCGGCTGGGATAAAAATCCATACAGACGATTTTTAATTCAATTGTTGTCGAGCTTCTGTGTCGGATTGTTTTTTGCCCTTGTAATTCGCTGGATAGCTGTCTTGATCTTTATAAAATTTACTTATGTAAACTTATTTGACGAAATAGTAATCGTTGTTTTTGTTCTGTTGATTACAACTGCCACTACAGTTGTAGATTTAATCTTGTTTTTATTGGAAAAGTGGAGGTTCTCATTGGCGGAACTGGAGCGCTTTAAAAAGGAAAATGCGGAATTCCGGTTCGAGTTTTTACGAGCCCAGGTAAATCCGCATTTTTTGTTCAATAGCTTAAATACACTTTCATCATTAGTGTATCAGAGTAAGGAAAAGGCAGCTTCCTTTATCAGAGAATTGTCAGATGTTTACAGGTATATCCTGGAAAACAGGGATATTGAATTAATTACCCTCGAAAAGGAACTGGAAATGTTGCAATCTTATGTCAATTTGGTGCATTTAAGGTTTGAACAAAATTTATCTGTTACTATAGATATTGACAAAAATGCAGGTGGTTTTTTAATAGCGCCCCTAACATTGCAAATGCTGGTTGAAAATGCAATAAAGCACAATGTGATCTCTAAGAAGAAGCCGCTCAACATTCGTATCTTTACAGATGATAATTATATTTTCGTAAATAATAACCTGCAGAAAAAAGAATTGAAAAAATATAGTAGTAAACTGGGTTTGAAAAACATAAAAAACAGATACGGATACCTTACTGACAGGAAATTGGAAGTAATTGAGGAAGCGAATGAATATAGTGTAAAAGTTCCATTAATACAAAAAGCATGAATGTCCTGATAGTAGAAGATGAGCCCCATGCACAAAATGAATTAAAGCGTTTGCTTTCAAATTCAGAATTTGATATTCAGGTGCTTGAATGTATAGATTCTGTTGAGGATAGTGTAATGTGGTTGAAAGAGAATAAGGAACCTGAATTGATTTTTTTGGATATTCAATTATCGGATGGTTTGAGCTTTGAAATTTTTAATCAAATAAAGGTAGCTGTACCGGTAATTTTTACAACAGCTTTCGATGAATATGCAATACAGGCTTTTAAGGTAAATAGTGTGGATTATCTCCTTAAGCCAATAAAGCAGGTTGATTTGAACAATGCATTAAATAAGTTTAAATCTATTACAGAGCAGTATGGAGAAACTAGGACTACGCTAAATCTGGATCAAATTGAGCAATTATTAAAAATAAACAAACCGCAGTTTAAAAGCCGGTTTATAGCCAGGGTGGGTGATTTGATAAAACATATTGATATTAAAGATGTGGCTTATTTCCAGGCCGAAGACAATGAAGTTATGCTGATTACAAAAAACAATAATAAATACATTATCGATTACTCGCTCGACCAGCTCAGTAATTTGCTGGATCCTGATCAATTTTTCAGGGCCAACCGCAGTTATATTATTACGGTTGAAGCCATAGAAAAGATCAGTAAATACTTTAACAGCAGGTTGCATTTGGAATTGATTCCTGCCACAGAAGATGCTGTTTTGATCAGCAGGGTGAAAGTTCCTGAATTTTTGAAATGGATGGATAAATAATGATTAATAAATTAACATATACAATTTTCTTATTAGCTGCAATAGTTGTATTGTTTACTTCCTGTGAGCAGGTTGTGGTGAGGGTTGTGGATATTCCACCCAATTCCCCAACAGACCAAGCTGTTTTTATAACCGGTAATTTTAATAACTGGGATCCGGGCGATGAAAAATACAGGATGCAACTTCAACCCGATAGTTCATATATTGCAGTACTGCCTCCGGGTTTTGGATCGCTTGAATATAAATTTACCCGGGGTGACTGGACAACGGTGGAAAAAGATTTATGTGGTCGTGAAATTGATAACCGCAGCTTGATTTTGGGAGAAAGTGATACAGTAATTAATTCCATTGAAAGCTGGAGTGACCTTGATCCTGTTAATTGTCCGAGGGTCACGCTTGTATTATCTGAAATACCTCGAAATACTCCCAAAAATGATCCAATTTCTGTGGCCGGTAATTTTAATTTCTGGGACCCTGAAGAATCAATATTGCAAAGAGACAGTGCTGGGAAATACTTCATTACGATTGATCGCCCACCTGGTATTTCTGAACTGGAATTCAAAATATTCCGGGGTAATTTGGCTTCTGCCGAGTCGGATGAATATGGAAATATTTTACCCAATCGAATCATTCAGTTTGGTAAGGCAGATACGATAGAAGTAAATATTGATGGCTGGATTGATGTAAGGGAAAAAAAGGAAAGTTCCAATGTTATTCTTATTGTGAAGAATTTCCCTCTATCAACACTTCAAAGCGATAACCTTTATTTTGCAAGCAGTTTGAGTAACTGGACAGCCGGTGACAGGAATTATATGTTCCTGAAAGATACGAGGGGTAATTATTTCTATTCAATACCTCGTAAAAGAAAAACGTTGGAGTATAAAATTACCAGGGGTGATTGGTCTTCTGTGGAAGTTGATAAATTTGGTTTTGATATATCCAACAGAACCTTAAATTTGGCAGAGGATGATACAATTTACATTGATATAAAAGGGTGGAAGGATAAAACAAAAATCAATGATCATGAAGTAACTATCATTCTTTCGAGTTTACCGGGAACTACTCCTGAAAATCCTGAAATTTATGTAAGCGGTAACTTTAATGATTGGGCACAGCGGAGTAAAAAGTATAAGTTCAATCGCGATGAGCAAGGAAGGTATACGGTTGATATTCCACGTCAAAGAGGTGTGCTGGAGTTTAAAATTTTACGTGGTTCATGGACAACAATAGAAGTAGATAAATTTGGAAGTGAAATACCAAACCGGGTTGAAAATTACCAGGATGTTGATGTTTTGTATGTTGATGTAGCCAACTGGTGTGACTTACCAACCCAGAAAGTAACAGATGTTACACTTGTGCTTAATAGTTTACCTGCCAATACACCGAAATTGGAAGACATCTACCTGGCTCCTGATTTTAATGGCTGGGATCCGGG
>JAIOTR010000471.1 GCA_021106665.1 Bacteroidales bacterium | reverse complement strand
TTGTTAAACTTGGGATCATGGATATCTGGAAAAGAATATCTGTCATACCACTCAGTTCTTTGGCGGGAATTAATCCGTCGCCAACACTTACACCTATTACAATATCAGCGCCCATTTCAATAACTTCCTCCACAGGAAAATTATTCACTACACCACCATCCACTGCAAGTGTAGAATCCAGATCAACTGGTGTAAACGCAGTTGGTATGGCCATACTGGCCCGCATTGCCATTGCCAGCGATCCTTCCGAAAAAACGATTGGTTTTCCAGTACCGACATCAGTAGCTACACAGCGGAATGGTATGGGAAACTCATCAAATGAGGTATAATCTTTTGCCGGCCAGGCATACCTGGCTAACATCTCACCTAACATCTGACCATGAATTACACCTGATGGAAGTTTTAATTTCCCATTTTCAAAAGGAAGTTCGATAAGGTAACGATTGTAATATTCCTTTTCTTCGTATGCAATATATTGAAGCTGGATATTATTGGATAGTGCTTCGCCCCAGTCAATTTGCCTGATAATGGTATCAAGCTGGTCGGCTGAATAACCAAGAGCATATAATCCGCCAATGATACTACCCATACTGGTACCTGTAATATAATCGGGACGGATGCCTTCTTTTTCCATGGCTTTTAAAATACCAATATGAGCAATACCTTTAGCTCCACCACCACTTAAAACCAAGCCAATTTTTGGACGCTGATCACCTGTGTTTTTTACTTCCTGAGCATTTAATGCTATATAAAGGAATAAAAAACAAGTGACCAGAATTTGAAATTTTGAGAGATAAATCATAGGATCAAAAATAAATAATCTGAAATTAATTCCTTTACCAACCCGATGCAAGCACATCAGCGATATGCGCTACTTTTATGGGAAGTTTGTGTTTTTTGATGTAACCCTCCTGATGCATCAGGCAGGATGAATCTGTTGAAATAATATATTCCGCTTCGGTTTCCAGGGCGTTATGAATTTTTTGTTCAGCCATAGCCGTCGATATAGCTTCGTGCTTCACTGAAAAAGTTCCTCCGAATCCACAGCAAACATCAGTATCTTTCATCTCTACCAATTCAAGGCCTTTAACATTGGCTAATAATTTCCTTGGTTCTTCTTTAATTCCATATTCACGCAGAGCTGCACATGAATCGTGGTAGGTAACTTTGTGCTCAAAAGTGGCTCCAATTTCGGTTTCTTTGAGAACATTCACCATAAAATCAGTAAACTCATAAATGTTTTTTTGCAACCGCCTGTATTCTATATGTAAGCCTGTATTGAAAAACAATTTATCAAAATAATTTTTAACATAGCCCACACATGAAGCCGATGGCGCCACAACCGGTCGGTCATTTGGAAAATCTTTAATAAATTTTTCTCCCAGTTCCTTGGCTTCATCCCAGAAACCGCTGTTAAAAGCCATTTGTCCGCAACAAGTCTGATTGCTGTTGTATAAAACTTCAACTCCAAATTTTTCCAGGATTTTGACCATGTTCATACCGGTTTGCGGGTAAATCTGGTCGATGAAACAGGGAATAAAAATATCAACGGTCATAATCGGAAATCATTTTACCTTGTCAAAGGGCAAAGATATTTAAAATTGATATATGCAAAAATGTTTTGTTGATTAATCTTTCTCACTGACTATGACCTCAAATTCAACTTTTTCGAGGTCTTCCCAAAAATGCGGATACGATTTTGACACCACTTCCGGGTTTTCTATTTTGATTGAGGCGTTAATTATTGCCAATGGAGCAAATGCCATGACCATTCTGTGATCTTGATAGGTATTGACTATTTTTGAGTAACTAATTTTGGTTAAATCAGGAATGCAACTTCGAACTTCGAACTTCGAACTTCGAACTATTTTTGTATTAAATCCACACTTCTGAAGTTCACTTTGCAAAGCATCTAATCTATCCGTTTCCTTAATTCGCAAACTTTCAAGGCCCGTAAAAGCACCTTTTATTCCAAGTGTAGCACAAGTAACAATGACTGACTGGGCCAGATCAGGATGGTTCGTAAAATCGAAATCAAATTTTGTGACGCATTTACCTTTTTTGGTGAGCCTTATTCCCTGGTCATCCATTATAGTATTTACTCCGAAAGATTTATAAATTTCTACAAGAATTGAGTCCCCCTGTAAACTACTTAAATCTTCTTTTAACTCTGAATTTAAAGTCAGCATTGAAGGATAAATACATCGTAAATCTTTTAGTAAAATATCTGCCTCATCCGATAATGCAACCATCTCGTACCAATAAGCAGCAGAGGTCCAATCCGGTTCAATGGTTATCTCGGTTGACTGAAAGTTTTGTTTTTCAATATTAATGATATTCTTTTCAAAAGTTGATTTAATGCCAAAAGATTTCATTAATCCTAAAGTCATTTTTATATATGGAAGGCTACTGATTTCATTTTTTAAAACCAATCGAAGCCCTTTTGGTAATGTGGGGGCAATCAGCAATAATGCTGTAATAAACTGGCTGCTTACATCGCTTTCAATTACAATTTCTTTACTGATCAGCTTTTGCCCTTCTATTTGAAGTGGGGGAAATCCTTTTTTTTCAATATATCTAATGTTTGCTCCAAGTTGTTGCAGACTTTCCACCAATATTCCGATCGGGCGATCTTTCATTCTTTCGGAACCTGTTAATCTCCATTTACCCGGTTGTT
>JAIOTR010000420.1 GCA_021106665.1 Bacteroidales bacterium | reverse complement strand
ATCAATATCTACCAGTAGGAAAACCATATTGCCGGTATCAATCGGTAAAAAAGGGTATTCTGTTTTTTCATACCCCTTGGATCTGCAAATTTTCTCATATTTTTTAATGTCGCACTTGATTTCAAATTTATTTTCATAATCAACGGGCCTTCCAAGGTCAACAGCAGGATACCATAAAATTTTCCTGCAAATCCTTATGGCTTCATTATCCAGATCATTGGATACAGATTTTACTATTCTGTAATTTGAAGTCGAACCATCCTTATTTACCATAAATGATATTTCTACAGTGCCTTCGGTTTTATCTTGGAGAGCTTTTCCCGGATAAACCAACTCTTCCTTGATAAATTCCTTAAGTAAGCGTTTGCCGCTATAACATTGGGGAGGTGTTATGCTTTGACCAAATATAACAACGGGAATTATTGCGTAAGTAAATATGAGCAAAAAAAACAGGTTTCTTTTTTTTGTATTCATAGTTTTCATCGTATTGGTTTTATGCCAATAAAATTACTAAAAAATCATTGAAAAACGAACTTATAGGTAAAATAATTACTTGAGGTATAATATTTGATTGTTTTCAGCTTCTGTAGCATACCTTTTTTCAAAGGAATAAAATGTGAAATGATTTCGTAATTTTACAGAAAAAACACATGGAATATCTTTTTCTGGCAATTGGAATAATCTTAGGGGGAATTATTGTTTGGCTGTTACTGAGAAGTACTTTAACTAAACAAAAAAGTAATTTCCAGCAAGACTTATCTACATTAGAACAAACAAAACAAGAAGAAATTAATTTACTGGATAAGGAGAAAAGTATTTTAAATGAAAAAAATAATACTTTTCAATCTGCAAATGAAAAACTTACGGAGAATCTGCAAAATGAAAGAAGCCGCAGTGAAGAGCTTAAAACACGAATTGATAAGGCAGAGGTTGAATTTAAAAACCTGAAGGAAAAACTGGATACACAAAAATCCGAACTGGAGGATATTCAAAAGAAATTCACCACCGAATTTGAAAATATCGCTAACAAAATCCTTAAAAGCAATTCTTTAGAATTTACCGAGGTAAATCAAAAAAATATCAACGAGATTCTGAATCCATTGAAAGATAAAATCCAAACATTTGAAAAAAAGGTTGAAGATACTTATCAGAAAGGGATCAAAGATCAGACTGATTTGAAGGCTGAAATTAAAAAACTATACGAGCTTAATTCCAGGATCAGTGAAGAGGCTAATAATCTTACCAGGGCCTTAAAATCAGATACCAAAAAGCAAGGCAATTGGGGTGAGTTTATTCTGGAGCGTGTTTTGGAACGATCAGGTTTGGTCAAAGGACAGGAGTATGACACACAAACTACAACAAGAAATGAACAAGGTGATTTAATTCGTCCGGATGTAATTATTAAATTACCAGACAATAAGCATATTATTATTGACTCAAAAGTTTCGCTGGTTGCCTATGAAGCATTTGTAAATACCGACGATCCTGATGAGAAAAATACAATGCTAAAGCAACATGTCGACTCCATTAAAAATCATGTAAAAGGATTAAGTGAAAAGAACTATCAAAATGCCACACTTTTTGATACCCCGGATTTTGTATTGCTCTTTATGCCCATGGAATCGGCATTTAGTGTAGCCATCCAACATGATACTGATTTATTCAATTTTGCCTGGGAGAAAAAAATTGTTATCGTATGCCCAACTACCCTACTGGCTACACTTCGAACCATTGCTTCTATCTGGAAGCATGAGAAACAAACCCAGAATGCACTTGAAATAGCCCGCGAGGGAGGGGCATTACATGATAAATTTGTGGGATTCCTAAAGGACCTTGAAAGCATCGGATTGCAAATCAACCGTGTTAGCAAAACATATGATGATGCACACAAAAAGCTGAGTAGTGGAACGGGGAGCCTCATAAGACGGGTTAAAAAACTAAAAGAACTAGGAGCCAAAGCAAGCAAATCAATCCCTGAAAATCTTTTGGATACTAATGATTCCTGAAATGAAACTTAGAATGAAATATAATATTCTGATCACAGTAATTCTATTACTTTTTACTTCTTTTGGAGCCTATTCACAATTATTTGGCAAGAAGAAACTAAATAAAACAAATCTTGCTTCTCTTTACGATGAAAAAAAATTTACCGGCTTTGATGCAATGATATATCATAGCTCTGAAGAGAAATCAACGGTTTATGTGAATATTCACCTCAACGATTTGATTTATTTACATCATAAAACTGAAGATTCACACCTTGCGAGATTTAAGGTTTCCTATGAATTATATGATTCTTATGAATCAAAAACAGCGATTGATACCGCTACAATTTTCCTTACCGATACTCAGAACTATGAAGCTGAGATGGACATGATGGTTGATTTTGACGTTAATGCTACATTCCCGGGAGAATACATATTAAAAATCAAGTTAACAGACCTTAATCAGGAGGAAAACAATTCAGTAATCAGGATTTATGAAATATCAAAAAGCAATAAAAATACAGCTCAGTTCTTTTTTGTAACTGACAATGAATATTATCCAATTTTTAATAAAAATATTAATGCAGGCAGGTTTTTTAAAATACAATCAAACTTAGTTGATACGGGACAATTATACATCAGGTATTACAATCGAAAACTACCTTTGGCTCAAACCCCGTTTGCAACTGTAAAGGAATTCACTTTTAAGTTTGATCCTGACAGTTTGTACTCCGTTTCATTTTTAAATGGCCAGACTGAATTGCTTGAATTACCGTTTCATGGGATTTATCATTTTCAGGCTGATATAAGTCAAACCGAAGGACTGGCCCTTTTTCATTTTGATGATGGATTTCCGGAAATTGCATCACCCTTACAAGCCATTTTACCTTTACGTTACCTTACTACTAAAAAGGAATACGATATTCTGTTTAACTATGATGATCATAAAACAGCTGTAGATAGTTTCTGGCTCGAACGGGCATCTTTTCAGGAGATGCGTGCCAGGAACATGATTGCAAAATATTACCAGCGCGTTCAGGATGCCAATAATCTGTTTTCTTCATACCAGGAAGGCTGGAAAACCGACCGGGGGATCATCTACATTATTTATGGACCACCATCAGAAGTTTACAGGAAAACCGGTGAAGAAGAATGGGTATATGGTGAGAGGGGAAACCCCATGTCCATTAAGTTTTATTTTTACAAAATAGATAATCCCTTCTCCGGAAATGATTACAGACTACAACGCTCACCCATTTACAAAACGAGCTGGTATGTAGCAATTGAAAATTGGCGTCGTTGAGCCAATTGTTGATCTTTGTCTTACACATAACAAATATGATTCCTGGTTTTTTATCAGTTGCGATCCTGAAAATTAATATTGCTACATTTGAAAAAAATTCCGAATTATTCTTATGATAAAAAAACTACTGATTTTATCCCTCATCGTATTATTTTTATCAGAATTGTATCCACAAAAAACATTTACCATTGCCGAGGTTAATTACATGCTATCACCCTCTAATTCCTATGTCCAGAAAGATACAACATCTGATGCCCATTTTATTTCAGGTTTTGTCAATGTACCAATTGTTATCAGTGAAAAAAGTACCCTATTAACAGGAATCAGGGGAAATGTCTGGAAGGTTTCTTATTCTCCTGAACAAGTTTGGCATGAAACCTATTATTCGCTTGGTTTGACACTTGGATACAATCATAAATTCAATGAGAAAAAATCGTTTCTATTTATTTTATTGCCACGATTAAATTCTGATTACAAGAACATCAATTCAAATGCGTTGCAACTGGGATTTTTCACAACCTATTCAAAACGCAGTTCTGAAAAATTCTTATGGAAAGTAGGGATGTACTTTAATATGGAGTTTTTTGGACCCTTTGTGGTTCCATTATTCGGTTTGAATTGGGATGTTGCTCCAAAACTTAATATAACAGGTGACTTGCCTATTTATGCTAAGATAAGATATAAGATACATGATAATTTTTCAACCGGAGTCGGTTACATTGCACTTGTTTCATCATATCGGCTAAGAGGTGAATTTAATGATGCATATACCTCAAGATATGCCATTGAGCCTTATGCTTTTGCTGAAGTAAAGTTTCTCAAACAAGTCTATTTTACTGGAAAGTTTGGCTATACAATGGGAAGAAAGTATCCTGTTTATGCAAAAGATGACCGCCTGGATTGGCAGCTTTCGTTTATCAAATTTGGTGAAAACCGCACCCAGTTAAACCCTGAGATACAAGATAATTTTTTCTTTGAATTAGGACTTGCATTTAAGGTTGAGGTATCTGATAAAGATTAAAATATTTATTTATTCTTTCTTCGATTACGTTCAGTGATTAACAAACTCAATTCGCGTCCTGTTTGTCCCGCAATGGAAGTATTTTCCT
>JAIOTR010000493.1 GCA_021106665.1 Bacteroidales bacterium | reverse complement strand
CTCATTCATGGCAAAGTGCACACCTGTTATTATTGCTGGGCATTGCAACCCCAATGACTGTAGCCATGCTGGAAAGACGTTTTGGATATTTCCGAGGCAGGGCTTATTTTGTATACGAGTATATTGACGGCCCTAATGCAATTGATTACTTTAAAAATGTTGACCTTGATAAAGAGCTGGATGTTGCAAATCGTATTGTCGATATTTTTAAAAACCTTGCGATTGCAAAAATCAGCCACCATGATATGAAAGGTACAAATATTATCATTAACCAGGGGTATCCAGTACTTGTTGATCTGGACGCCATGTGTATGCATATCAGCCGCAGGCTATTTGAACATGCTCACCGTAGAGATAAAAATATATTTTTAAAAAATTGGAAGACGGTTCCTGAAATTGATGAAATGTTTAAAGATTTAATGGGTACCTGCTAAAATGCTAAAGTGAACATAACTCCTAATAAAGATAAAAAAGTATTGGCCAGCAGTCGAAAAAAACAGCAGTACAAATAATGATGTAGCCGCTCTTATACCACTTCTAATAATTATAACGAAATCGATAAAATATTTTTATATTTGCACTTTTACCTATACTCTTTCCCTGACCATGTAAAATCCTCACTGTCGGAACAAAACAACTTGCCAGCCGGCCAGCTTCATCCTGTAAGCCAAGTATGTCTGCACACTGTTCGATCAGCCACTTTATTTCCTCATTCCTCTTTTGTTTCTTCCACATTTTGCAAATGCACTTTATGATGAGAACGGTAGTAATATGATAGCACAGTCGGACCATAAATTCCCAAATACTGTTCCGGATATTTAAGGATATAGTATTCCAACAATTTTGCAAACTCAGTTATAATCGTATTGTATTCTGCCTTTCCACGTCTCCAATGATTATTAACCGGTTCTTTAAATATTAAGGAAATTTTACCTCTCTTATAGAGATGAATAAAAGGAATAATTGTAGCCTCAGCCTGATGAGCAAAATAAACCATACCGGTAGGGAAATTCATTTTTGCTCCTAAGAAAGCAACTTCTTCGCTTGCTCTCCCTTCTCCAGCATCCGCATCATAATAGATGATCCCGCCGGATTGCAGAGTGTCTGATATTCTTTTTTTATATGTTTCCGCAAGAGAAGGATCGTGAACAAAAATTGTGTTGCCATCAGTGTCATAATATCTGTACGTTGGATGCTTTGGTCGTTTTGGTGTCACACCGCTCAGAAGAATAACATCATATCCCATAACCCTTAAGGCGTTAAAAGCTAAATGAGGGACTCCGATATGCCCTGCCATCAGGAGAATCCCTTTTTTTTCGTTTAATGCTTGATCCAGATGATGAATACCTTCCACATTAACAAATCGTTTTAAAAATTGCATGTCCATGTGTGGAATCAAATACCTCATGACTTTTCTGACTCCCCTCAACTCAGAAACACCCTTTACAATCTTTTTAATTCTTTGAGGGTCCTTTTGTTTATAAAATAAGGCTGCTTTATCTTCAAATTCTTTTCTCCATTCTTTTTTACGGTAGTAATGAAAAAAAGAATATATTCTAGGATAAATGAAAACTATTTTGAATAGAAGCCATTTCATTTATGTCCCCCCTTATATAACTATCACTTTATTAAGGGTATCAAGTATACGTGGTGCATTGGTCTGAATAGAATAACCTTTTTCCACAGTCTCTCTTCCCTTGAGACCCATTTCCTTCCTTAATTTTTCTTCTTTTATCAATCTTAAAAGACAATTTATCCATTGGTCATCGTTTTGTGCCCAAAAGCCGTTGACTTTGTCTTCTACAATATCTCTATTAACTCCTACGGGAGAACAAACTGCTGGAACACCAACACAAAAATACTGAAGAATCTTAAGCCCACATTTTCCTCGGGCCCACAGATCATCGACAAGGGGCATTACACCAATATCAAAACTTTTCAAATCGGCTTCTTCTTCGTCAGAATTCCATCTCTTTTTGATTATTGGTATGCTATTGCTCTCTACAAATTCGTCACAAACAACTTTTAGCTCGATATTTTGATATTTTTTAAATATATTTTCAAGTATGGGCATTAAGCGTTTTAAATATTGTAAAGTACTGCTACTCCCTATCCAACCTATGGTAATTGGCCCTTCTTTATGATAATCTTTTTTTGGTGTGTATTGATTTAAATCAATAGATGTAGGTATTATCTTGGTATTGCGATTATAGCTCATGGCTTCCGAATTTAAAAACTGATTTCCTGCGATAATAAAATCTACCCGTTTCATCATATAGGCAAATTTGCTTCGCCTGGATAAAGAATAAGATTTCTTAGCGCTGGAACTTCGGTACATGAGAGCATCATCAAAATCATAAATAATTTTTTTTGCCTTTTTGCGAATATACCAAAATTCGAAGGGTAAAAAAAGTTTTCGATGAACATACAGGATATCATATTTTGAAAAATCTCTATATAGTTTTAACCTATCGGACCATCTCCGTTGATAGAATAAAATCGAAATATCCACTTTCTTTTCCTCAAGATATGGAAGGTACTGAAGAATACGATACCGGCAACTATTTACCTCCATACTATGAATCAGGAAAGCAACCTTCATTCATATAAACCTTTCGAACAATAAATAACAGATCTCTTGAAATCATTCCCAATTATTCAGCTCTTAACTAATGTCAATCCGTAAAGGACTATTTTTCCCAATTCCTGGACAGACACTAACAAATCTTACCATTTAAATTGAAAAATTGTTTCCTGCAAATTGGCAGCTCAAAGCAAAAATAATAACATTATTATCCTTTTAAGTAACAGAAATAAACCAAATCTTCAAACCCTATTTTTTTTACTTAATTACATCCACTTAATTACAACTTGACACACAATAAGCTTTCGGACATATTCTGATAATCAATAAATGACTGTTCCTTCTATTTAGCTGTCTTTGATGCACTGATTGTTTTGGAGATTTAATGGTAAATATATCCGTATGCATGATAACCTTTAATAATGTCCGCACCGTTGAGAAGGCATTAAAAAGCGTTCTCCCCTGGGCCAATGAAATCATTGTTGTAGATTCATTCAGCACAGATAATACACCGAAAATCGCAAAAAAATACGCGAATCATTTTGAGCAAAGACAGTGGCCCGGTCACATGGACCAGTACAACTACTGTATTTCCAAGGCAAAAAATAAATGGGTAATTTTTATAGATGCTGATGAAGAGATCTCATCGGAACTGTCTCAGGAAATAATGCAAAGAATCGAAACAGACAGCAGTAAATATGACGGCTATATTATT
>JAIOTR010000157.1 GCA_021106665.1 Bacteroidales bacterium | reverse complement strand
GCGATCCCGGCCTTGAGATCATTGGCCATGGATTTAAGTTTTTGTTTGAAATTTTCATCCGTTGAATCAAGCACATTTTTAGCACCCTTTTGTTTGAGCCATTGAATTTGTTCTTCTTTTCTAACTATATCAATAACTTCTATTCCTTTCAAAGCGGCCAAAGCACGAACAAATTCAGCAACCTGACCTCCGGATGCATTTTGAACAATTGCCTTGCAATTTTTTTCTTCAGCCAATTCAACCAAACCATAAGCGGTGAATGGATTAATTGATAAACAGGCCCCCTGTTCAAAATTTAATTCATCCTTGAGAACAATACAGTCTTTTTTATTGGCAATAAAATAATTGGCCCATGTTCCATCATGTTCTTCCTGCGTAAAACTGCTGACTCTTTTACCGGCCAACTCTTTGGCATTTTGACCTGTATCAACAACAAAGCCTGCCCCCTCAAAACCCGGAACTGTTGGTAGGTCCTTTACAATATTATACCCTCCACGAATAAAAGCAATATCAGATGGATTGCAGGGAGCAGCTTTCATTTTTATCAGTACCTCATCTTTTCTCAGAGGTGGTAAATCCCTCTCCCCTATTTTCATTCCAATAATTGCCCTGATTAAATTTCGATTATATTCAGGTAAAATAATTGCTTTTGTTTTATCCGGAATTTCTTTCATTTTCATCTCTAACTTAATGCAAAATCAATGGCAGCCTGGGCATGAAGTTCAGTTGTATTAAAAAGTTGCAGAGTTATATCTTCTGGTTTGATGATCAAGGGAAGTTCAGTACAACCTAAAATTACACCTTCAATATCTTCAAATCCATTAATAACGTTTAGAATTTTATTTCTTGACGGTTCATTAAACTCACCAATGATCAACTCGTCATAAATGATACTGCTTACAATTTCTTGATCTTCGGGCTCAGGAACCGTAACTTCGATACCATAATCAGAAGACAGTTTTCCTTTTATAAAATCACCCTCCATCGTCAGTTTTGTACCTAAAAGAGCGACCTTCCTAATTCCTGCATCTGTTATGGCCTGCCCGGTTGCTTCGGCGATATGAATAATGGGAATTGTTATACTATCCTTAACATCTTTCGCCCACTTATGAGCGGTGTTAGCACAAAGAAGCAACAGTTCCGATCCTGCTTTTTCAAGTTTAATGGCTTCTTCGATCAATCGGTTTCTAATACTATCAAAATCATTCTTTTGGTTGAAATTGTATATTTCATCAAAATCAAACGAATACATCCGAATCCTGGCTGAATGCCTCCCTCCAAGCCTTTGATTTATTTCCTGGTTCAGTATCCTATAATATTCAGCTGTTGATTCCCAGCTAATTCCACCGATAAGTCCGATTGTTTTCATAATTCAATTATGTGCTTAAAAATTCGTAAACCATCTCCCTGGCTTCGCTTAAAGCAGTTTCTAAATTATCATTAACAATTATTTTATCAAATTTATCAGCAAAAGAAAGTTCATGTTCGGCTTTTTCTATTCTCTTTTTCAGATCTTTTTCATTCTCAGTTGACCTATTCCTGAGTCTTTGCTCCAGATGCCCTGCTGTAGGTGGCATTACAAATACAGCCATTGCCTGGTCTTGATAATACTTTTTGATATTCAAACCACCAACCACATCCACATCAAAAATGACATATTTTCCCTTTGCCCAAATCCTTTCCACCTCCGATTTTAAAGTTCCATAATAGTGGTCTTTATACACTTCCTCCCATTCCAGAAATTCATTATTCTCAATTTTTTTCCTGAACTCATCAACAGGAATAAAATAATAATCTTTTCCATCTACTTCATTCGGCCTGATTTTTCTGCTAGCCGCAGAAATAGAGAATTCAAGATCAGGGATGGATTTAAGAAGATGCTGAACAATGGTTGTTTTACCAGCTCCGGAAGGGGCGGAAACAATAATTAATTTACCTTTTTCACTCATGACTTGTTCTTAAATAAAAATCAGAATCTTTGGTCAGGATAATCAGATCATTTGATAAGGCATAATCCCAAATTTCTGAATCCTTCATCTTTGGGTTAATATCTACCACATGAATAAATTGTTCAGTATTGAAAAACTTGAATTTTTTAGGCAGGTTTACATCTACCAAAAACTTTTGTGACGGCATATACATCAGACTGGTTCTACTCTTGCAGAATTAGTTTTGTCGAGTAGCAGGGTGGTAAACTCAACTGCTGCTTTTATATCCTCCTTTGTTAAAACAGGATATGCCTGCAATATATTTTCAAAACTTTCGCCGGCTGCAATATATTCCATGATCGTCTTAACAGTAATCCGCATTCCTCTTATCGTTGGTTTTCCGTTGCAGACTTCCGGATTTATTGTTATTCTTTCGGTTATTCCTGACATACTTAACTTATTTATTACAAAATTAGTAAAAAACGAACACTTCACCTACAGGATATTAAACAACTGCTCTTTGATCTTTTCCAGTTCATCTTTCATCCTAACAACGATCCTCTGAATATTCGCATGGCTGGCTTTTGATCCGAGCGTATTTATCTCTCTGCCCATTTCCTGGGAAATAAAAATCAGTTTTTTCCCTTGTGCTCCTTTTTCATTTATTGTTTCAAGAAAATATTCACAATGCTTTTTCAGCCTGACCTTCTCTTCAGTTATATCCAGTTTATCCTGGTAATAAACCAGTTCCTGCTCAAAGCGGTTTTTATCAATATCTTCCTTATTGGCTATTTCGTAAATATCCTTTTTGATTTTTTGTTGTAGGTTTTTCAGCCTTTCTTTCTCAAACGGATCAATTTCCAAAAGTAGATTTAATATATTTTCATTCCTGTATTTCACGTCTTTCTCCAACGATTTACCCTCTTCAATCCTGAACTCATCAACCTTATCAATTGCATTTTTAATGGTCTCAATTAATAATTTCCACTCCTGCTCACCAATCTCGTCTTTTTCAGGAACCAACACATCCGGTAACCGCATAACGACTGTCAGGTAGTCCGAAAAATCTTTCTCTTCAAAATCTCCCGATAATTCTTTCAATTCCCTGTAATATTTACGGGCAAGATCTTTATTGATGGAAAAGTTTGATACATCTCCCACGTTGTCAATAGAAAGCTGAAAATCCACCTTACCCCTTTTAAGCTTACTGGAAATTAAATTCCTGATCTCCACCTCTTTTTCACGATACCCATTGGGGATACGAGCATTGATATCGAGTTGTTTGCTGTTTAAAGATTTAATTTCAATTACTATCTTCCGGCTTTGACACTCGCATTCGGCTT
The DNA here is from genome assembly GCA_021106665.1 of Bacteroidales bacterium. GTDB lineage: Bacteria > Bacteroidota > Bacteroidia > Bacteroidales > JAADJA01 > JAADJA01. The sequence goes on along the minus strand of JAIOTR010000157.1, from coordinate 973 downwards.
TACCAAAACCCGTCATTGATTTGATCATATACACTTATTTTAGGAACAAAGATATTAAAATACTTTTTACTGGTCATTGATCATTAGTCATTGGTCATTTGGTCATTTGCTGTTTCTTTCTACTTTTGACTTTTAACTTTTTTCTTGGTTCTTGGCTTCCGCAAAAGCGGGATTTCGCTTTGCTCAACTTGTTTCTAAATTAATACATTTGCAAATTATTTCAAAATGAACAGCAATGGCACTTACCATATTTTATATCATTATAGGAATTCTTATATTTGATTTTGTTCTTGAAAGAATTCTCGATTACCTAAACAGCACCTATTGGAGCAACGAAATACCCGCCGAACTGGAAGGAATTTACGATGCAGAGAAATACAAAAAGTCGCAGGATTACGAAAAAGTTAAAACACGATTTTCATTAATTACAAGCTCTCTTAGCCTGATTGCCATGTTGCTGATGCTATTTTTAGACGGTTTTGCCTGGCTTGATAATTTTGTAAGGGCTTACACGGAAAATCCAATTTTAATGGCTCTGATGTTTTTTGGGTTATTTGGTTTGGCAGCAGATGTTCTTACAACTCCTTTATCAATATACAGCACATTTGTGATTGAAGAAAAATTCGGGTTTAATAAAACCACACCAAAGACATTTGTGCTGGATAAATTGAAAGGTTGGCTTCTTGCAGTCATTATAGGTGGAGGATTACTCTCTTTGATCGTTTGGATTTATGAGTCAACAGGTGAATTGTTTTGGCTGATAGCATGGGCTGTAATAGGTGTTTTTACCATTTTTATGACAATGTTCTACTCCAACATAATTGTTCCCATGTTCAATAAGCAAACTCCACTTGAAGATGGAACTTTAAGGTCTGCGATTGAATTCTTTGCACAAAAGGTTGGGTTTAAACTTAAAAATATTTTTGTGATGGATGGTTCAAAACGGTCAACTAAGGCCAATGCCTATTTCACT
>JAIOTR010000286.1 GCA_021106665.1 Bacteroidales bacterium | reverse complement strand
AGTCTGCACTCTATAATCACCTGATCGAGCACCAGGCTGAATGGGGATGCGCTGTTTTGATGGAGGTTGAAACTGGAGAGATAAAAGCAATAGCCAATCTTACACGAAACAAAAAAACCGACAAGTACTATGAAACTTACAACTATGCTGTAGGAACAGCGATTGAACCGGGATCAACTTTTAAACTGCCTTCCATGATTGCTTTGTTTGAAGAGGGGCTGGACAATCTGAATGATACAATAAATATTGGTAAAGGATATGCAGTTTATTCCGGCTTAACCATACAGGATGTCCATGGTATTCGCGACGGAAGGATCTCAATTAGGGAAGTATTTGAAAAATCATCAAATGCAGGTGTCTCAAAACTTGTTTTTAACATGTTTTCCCACAGGCCACAAAAATATATTGACAGGTTATATGACATGTCTATTCATGAACAGCAAGAGATTGACATTCCCGGAGAAGGCCAACCTTTTATTAAAAACACCGAACATTCCACATGGTCAAAAGTTTCATTACCCTTTATGTCAATCGGGTATGAGCTTCTGTTAACACCCCTCCAGATATTATCATTTTACAATGCAGTAGCCAATGATGGGAAAATGGTAAAACCCATATTTGTTAAAGAAATAAGAAAAGCAGGTAAAACAATAAAAAGTTTTGAAACAGAAGTATTAAACAGCTCTATTTGTTCTCAATCATCCCTTGATTTTGCCCATGAGATATTAGAAGGTGTTGTTGAACAAGGTACAGCACAAAGTCTGAATAAATCTCCTTATAAAATTGCAGGAAAAACAGGTACCGCCCAAATTGCCAATAAAAGCAGCGGCTACGACAAAAAAAATTACAATGCATCATTTGTCGGCTATTTCCCTGCTGACAATCCGAAATATTCCTGTATTGTAGTTGTAAGTAAACCCTCCACCGGCAGGTATTATGCAAGTTCTGTCGCCGTTCCTGTATTCAAGGAAATTGCTGATAAAGTTTACGCCACCAACCTTGAAATCCATCAACACATTGATTTTGGTGAAGCCATTATCAATTACCCTGTTTATGCAACCGGATACCAGGAAGAACTTGAACAGATTTATGAAACACTTGATATACCCCTTGACTCAATGAGTACACATGCTGAATGGGCTATTGCCCTGAAAGCAGATAGTGCAGTAAGGCTGGAAACAAGAATAATAAAAGAAGGACTGGTTCCAAATGTAAAAGGTATGGGTGCAAAAGATGCCATCTATGTGCTTGAGAATCTTGGATTGAAAGTCAATATCAGGGGAAGGGGTTTTGTACGGGAGCAGTCGTTGACACCCGGATCCAGGGCAAAAAAAGGAAATCATATTACATTAAGATTAGCTGTTTGATCAATTGAAAATATTACAGGACATATTAAAAGGAATTGATGTATTAAAAATTATTGGGCCGGTTAATGTCAAGATCAGTTCTGTTGATTTTGACTCAAGACAAGCGGCTCCCAATTCTGTTTTTGTTGCCGTTAAAGGAACCCAGGTTGACGGGCACATTTTCATTGATAAAGCAATCGGATTGGGATCGAGGGTAATTGTTTGTGAACAGCTTCCTGAAAATCATAAAGAAGATGTTACCTATGTGCAGGTGAAAAGTACCGGTAAAGCCCTTGGTTGTTTGGCTTCCGATTTTTTTGATAATCCTTCCTCAAAACTCACGCTTATAGGAGTTACCGGGACAAATGGCAAAACAACCATTGTGAGCCTGCTTTTTGAACTTTTCAGAAAGCTTGGATATAAAGCAGGTTTATTATCAACGATTGAAAATAAAATTGAAGATGAGGTAATAGGATCAACACATACAACCCCCGATCCCGTTCAGATGAATAACCTGATGAATAAAATGGTTGAAACAGGATGTTCTTTTTGTTTCATGGAAGTAAGCTCGCATTCCATTCATCAGGACAGGATAGCAGGGCTTGATTTCAATGGAGGAATCTTTACTAACCTTACACATGACCATCTGGACTACCACAAAACATTTGACGATTATATCAAAGCAAAAAAGAAATTTTTTGATGAATTACCCTTTTCAGCTTTTGCATTGACCAATGTTGATGATAAAAATGGAAGGATCATATTGCAAAATACCAAAGCCCAAAAAAAAACTTATGGATTCAAGACCATAAGTGATTTTAAAGGAAAGATCATCGAGAATCAATTTGAGGGATTGCAGTTAAATATTGAAGGTAAGGACTTTTGGTGTAGGCTGGTCGGTAAATTCAATGCCTATAATATTCTCGCAGTTTACGGTGCAGCAATTCTAACAGGCGAAAATAAAGACGATGTACTCACAGCTCTTAGTTCTGTAGATATTGTTGATGGCAGGTTCGATTATTTCAGAACAGGCGCTAACATTACCGGAATTATTGATTATGCCCATACACCTGATGCTTTAAAAAATGTATTGAATACGATTAATGCCATCCGGACCAAAAATGAAACATTAATCACTGTAGTTGGTGCCGGTGGTGACCGCGATCCTAAAAAGCGCGAAATGATGGGTAAGATAGCAGGAAAACTTAGCGACAGGATCATTCTTACTTCTGACAATCCAAGATCGGAGGATCCTGATACAATAATTGAGGATATCAAAAGCGGTGTTGAGCCAAATAACTCAGCCAAAGTAATTTCAATTACCAACCGCAGGGAGGCGATTAAAACAGCTTGTGTCCTTGCCAATCCCGGCGATATCATACTGGTGGCTGGAAAAGGCCATGAAAAATACCAGGAAATAAAAGGGGTGAAATACCCCTTTAACGATAAAGAAATTTTGAAGGAATTTTTAATGATCAAACCAACTAATAATTGACAGGATGTTTTATCACTTATTTGAATATTTAGAAGAAACATTTAACCTGCCTGGAGCCGGCGTTTTCCAGTATATATCATTCCGTGCTGCTGCAGCTGTTATTACATCCCTCATTATATCATTGCTATTTGGAAAGCAGTTGATCAAAATACTGGTTAAAAAGCAAGTTGGTGAAACAATCCGTGATCTGGGGCTGAAAGGGCAATCAGAAAAGAAAGGAACGCCAACAATGGGTGGACTGATCATTCTGGGGGCCATTCTCATTCCAACCCTCCTTTTCGCAAAACTCGATAATATCTATGTGATACTGATGATTTTCACGACCATCTGGCTGGGATTAATCGGTTTTCTTGATGACTATATCAAGGTTTTCAAAAAAAGCAAAAAAGGATTGTCCGGAAAATTTAAAATTTATGGACAAATTGTTCTGGGTTTAGTTATCGGAACCACCATGTACTTTAATGATAGCATTGTCATTCGTGAAAAGGTTAGCGAAGAAGAAATGGTTCAGGTTGCCGATGATGGAGAGATAACAAAAATCACTGAGCCATCTGAAAAATTTTCACATGAATCGGTCAAGTCATTTAAAACTACAATTCCATTTTTCAAAAATAATGAAGCCGATTATTCAAAGATTCTTTCGTTCCTCGGTGAAGGTTATGAAAAATGGGCATTTATAATATTCATAATTATCGTCATACTTATTATTACAGGTGTGTCAAATGGCGCAAATTTAACTGATGGAGTTGATGGACTGGCAACGGGAACATCTGCCATCATTGGAGCAACGCTTGGTATTCTTGCCTGGGTTTCAGGCAATATTGTATTTTCCGATTACCTCAACATTATGTATCTGCCAAACACAGGTGAATTGACCATTTTCATCAGTGCATTCGTTGGCGCTTGTATAGGATTTCTATGGTACAACTCTTATCCTGCCCAGGTATTTATGGGTGATACAGGAAGCCTGGCTATTGGAGGGATCATAGCTGTTTTCGCCATACTGATCAGGAAAGAATTCCTGATACCTGTTCTCTGCGGTATATTCCTGGTCGAAAGTCTGTCAGTGATAATGCAAGTCGGCTACTTCAAATACACCAAGAAGAAATTTGGAGAAGGTAGGCGAATTTTCAAAATGTCTCCCCTCCATCATCACTACCAGGTAAAAGGTTACCCGGAGCCAAAAATTGTACTGCGGTTTATGATCGTTGGAATCATACTGGCAGTGTTTACGATAATAACACTAAAATTGAGATAATGAGCTTTGAAAAAAAGGATGATCATATTGGGAGCAGGGGAAAGCGGAGCAGGAGCAGCTGTTCTGGCCATGAAGGAAGGG
>JAIOTR010000294.1 GCA_021106665.1 Bacteroidales bacterium | reverse complement strand
GGGCGTATCTTATATATGGACTTTTAATTGTAAGTGTAATATATATCATTTTGCATTATTATCTGAAGAGGCAGCAACTGTTACATCAAATGGCGCTGGAGCAGGTTGAATATGATAAATTGGAAGAGCTCGACAGCATGAAATCCCGTTTTTTTGCCAATATATCTCATGAATTTCGAACACCTCTGACTCTGATCCTGGGGCCACTTGAAAAACTACGTTCAAAAATATCTGACAAAGACTCTGAACAAGACCTGAATATGATGCAGCGAAATGCCAGCAGATTGCAAAACCTCATTAATCAGTTGCTTAGTCTTTCCAAGCTTGAATCAGGAAAGATGAAAATGCAAGCAATAGAAATGAACATTGTTTCGCTGGTAAAAGAATATGTTCAGTCGTTTGAATCACTTGCTAAACAGAAGAAAATTGAATATTTGTTCAATTCATCTGAAGAAAATATTTCTTTGTTTATCGACAAGGATAAGATTGAAAAGATACTGTACAATCTTTTATCGAATGCGTTTAAGTTTACGGGTGAAGGTGGGAGGATTGAAGTCACTATCACCCCCCTGCCCCCCTCAAGGGGGGATATCCAGCCCTCCATATTTTCCCCCCTCAAGGGGGGACAAAGGGGGGTGAACATCTCAATCTCCGACACCGGTCGCGGTATCCCTCCCGAAAAACTCGACCACATCTTCGATCGTTTTTACCAGGTAGACGATTCTTACACCAAAGACCAGGAAGGAACAGGCATCGGACTGGCGCTTACAAAAGAACTTGTGGAAATCCATCATGGGGAAATTATAGTTGAGAGTGAATCAGGCAAGGGAACAACTTTTACTGTATTCCTTCAAGTAGGTAAGGATCATTTGAAACCGGAGGAAATTGGTGATTCGACTGAATCGGTTAAAACTGTTGAAATGGTTGTCCGTGAGGACTCCTTTGGAGAATCTGTTGAACAAGTCGAACATTTTACTGAACCCCAAATTCAAGAAGATATTTCCGATGGGAATTCAGATGAGGAGGATTCAAAACAATTGCTACTTATTGTGGAGGACAATGATGACCTGCGTTCTTACATTCGATCATACCTCATGGCTGATTACCGGATATCCGAAGCAATTAACGGTGAAATGGGAATGGTAAAGGCCATCGAGAAAATCCCCGACCTGGTGATCAGCGATGTGATGATGCCGAAAATGGATGGAATGGAACTTAGCCGCAAATTAAAAACAGATGAACGAACCAGTCACATCCCAATTATTCTCTTAACTGCAAAAGCAGCCATGGAAGACAAACTGGAAGGGCTGGAAGCCGGAGCTGATGATTTTCTTACCAAGCCATTCGATCCCGATGAATTGCAGGTTAGAATAAAAAACTTAATTAAACAAAGAGAAAAGTTGAAAGAAGGGCATCTAAACCGGTTTAAATTATCAGAAGATAAAGAAACGGAGAGAGTCCTATCAATGGATGACCAATTTTTGTTAAAGGCTAAAAGTACGGTGGAACAGTTTCTTTCAGACTCTGAATTTAATGTAGAATATTGCGCAAAAGAACTGGCCATGAGTCGGGTCCAGTTGCATCGCAAACTCCGCGCACTGCTAAATCAATCTTCCAGTGAATTCATTCGAACCATTCGCTTAAATAAAGCTGCAATAATGCTGCTTAATAAAAGTGCCAATGTTTCCGAAATTTGTTATGATGTGGGGTTTACCAATCCCGCTTATTTTACAAGCTGTTTTCGGAAAAAATTCGGACAAACCCCAACAGAATATGCAAATCAAAATTCCATGCATTAATCTTCCTATGTAACATATCTGATAGGATTTGAAACATATCAGAAAGGAGTTCTCCATTCTACCTGCTAATTTTACTCCAAATTAAAACTAATTAAATAAATTGGAGGACATAATTATGAAAAAACTTAAACTATTCATTACTTGTTTCTCTTGCCTTTTATCTTTTGCCTTGTTTGCACAATGGGAATGGCAAAATCCTTATCCCCAGGGTTATGATTTAAATGATGTACAGTTTCTGGACTCCCAAATAGGATGGGCGGTTGGTGATAAAGGCACAATAATAAAAACAACTGATGGAGGAATAAGTTGGGAAATTTTAAACAGTGGAACAAATGAAAATTTAATACAAATAAATGTAATAGATATTAATGTATTATGGATAGTAAGCTCAGCATGCCTGATTCTTAATACTAATGATGGAGGCGATTCCTGGACACAAATAGCATTTGATAATACAGATGAGCTAATCAATGGTTTTTTTCTGGAGGGTGGCAAAGGATGGATTATTGGAAAAGAAGAGTACGCCTATACAATTTTCCATACTTCTAATGGCGGAATAAGTTGGGATATTCAAGTTGATGACACTACTTTTTTGCTAAGGAAAATATTTTTCCTGAATGAAAATACAGGTTGGGTATTAGGAGAAAAATATGATTCGATACCCGAAGGAATTGTTTTACATACAATCAATGGGGGTGAATCCTGGGAGTTGCACACATTTCCTTACACATATATGGAAGATATAATATTTACAGATTCAGAAAATGGATGGATTGTTGGCCATCAAGAAAGAATTATTTTTACTTCTGATGGAGGGGTTTCATGGACAACGCAATTTTGGAATGAATATGGCTATATTATTACTGGGGTGGATTTCATTGATTCAAGCTATGGATGGGTAGCTGGTTATGATATATTAGAAGGTTGTAATAAACTACCATTTACTATGTACACAATAGATGGAGGTGAAACATGGAGTGAGAGATTGTGGGTTGATGGAATCTATTGCTATTCATCCCTAAGTGATATCTGTTTTACTGATTTTAATAATGGATGGGTTGTAGGTAGTGATGGCATTATAGGATGTACGAATGATGGAGGGAATACCTGGGAATCTCAATCTGGAATATATACTCCAGCAACCTTAAAGGACATCATTTTCATTGACGAATTAAATGGATGGGCAATAGGAGATCATATTGCATTACCTTCAATTGGAATGGTTATTAAATCTACAAATGGAGGTTTTACATGGGAATTGCAAGATCTACTTCAAATTGCCAGTATACAACCAAATTCATTAGATTTTTTAGATGTTGATCATGGATGGATTGTTGGTAGAACATGGCAAGCTAATGGTAGGATAATCTATACAAATGATGGTGGTGAAAACTGGATTGAAAGTTATACTCTGGAAGGCAATTCACTCAATGGTATATGTTCAATTGACCAGAACAATTGCTGGGTCGTTGGAGATAACGGTAGCATTTTATATTATAATGGTATTGCATGGACTGAACAATCGAGTAGCTCTACAAATGATCTTCTAAGCGTTTATTTCATTGATGCAAATAAAGGTTGGACTGTTGGAAATGAAGGTACTATAATGCATACTTCAGATGGTGGCATTAACTGGGCAACACAAACAAGCGGAACTACTATTGATTTAAAGGATGTAATGTTCATTGATTCCTATAATGGTTGGATTGCAGGTGGATATAGTATTTATTCAATAGGTACAGAAGCTATCATATTACATACAAATAATGGGGGGACAACGTGGGAAACACAACTCGCTGATACAAGTTTCCAACTTACAGGAATTGCTTTTGCAGAGGATCAAACTGGATGGGCTGTTGGATCCGGAATAATTTATAAGACAACAAATGGAGGTGATATTTGGGAAGTACAAAACTCAGGTATAGATCATTATGGTTTATCTGTTCACTTCATCGATAACAATATTGGTTGGATTGCAGGGCATCGAGGGCATATTCTTCATACAAACAATGGAGGAACAGCAGAAGTTCCAAAAACAAAAATTCCAAATTTCAATCCGTTAATACAAATATATCCCAACCCCTCCTCAAATCATACCACCATAGAATTCACCTTATCCGAATCAGAATTTGTAACACTATCAATTTATAATATTACTGGAAAACACCTAAAAACCATTCTTACTAAAAAACTCTCAAAAGGAGACCACAAATTCAACTGGAATGCAGAAGGGCTTAATGAGGGAGTTTATTTTATCAGAATGGAAACAGAAAGTGCATATATTACTTGCAAAGCTATAATTATGAAATAACTATTAACACATAACACTTAACTAATTAACAAACAAGGAGGACAATAAAATGAAAACAAAAATTTTACTTACAGCAATTCTGATGATTGGCACAATGGACCTTTTCTGTCAGGTAATCCATGTACCAGATGATCAACTCACCATCCAGGCCGGAATTGACGTTGCAACCAATGGCGATACGGTTTTGGTAGCGCAGGGAACTTACGATGAAAACATTAACTTCAATGGTAAAGCCATCACTGTGGCCAGCCATTACCTGATAGAGCCCGACAGCGTTTATATCAATAACACCATCATTGATGGCAGCCAACCAACAAATCCTGATTTTGGCTCGGTTGTAACCTTTTTAACAGGGGAAGATACTACCTCAATTATTTGTGGTTTTACTATTACAAATGGTACCGGCCTTTATTTAGATGCCTATGATGCCCGGATAGGCGGTGGGATCGTTTGTTACTATGCATCAGCGAAAATTATTCACAACAATATAATTAATAATGAGACAAATTCTATCACATATGCCTGGGGGGGAGGTATAGCCAGTATTAATTACACAAGTATATTTTGGACTATTGTTGAGAACAATATCATCAGTAATAATAACTCTATCAGTGATTTAGATATCGTCAGCGGAGGAGGAATAGAGATTTGGGGAAATACAAGGATTTATAATAATAAAATTAAAAATAATCATTGCATTAGCATATCAGGAAATGGAAATGGAGGAGGTATTTATGTTGAGTCCGCCGGTAGTCCTGCCAATAGCTTAGTTCTTATTAATAATGTTGTTCAAAATAACACAGTAGAAACTAATGGTTTATCAAGGGGCGGAGGTATATATGTTCGGGAGTCACATACTGTTATATCAAATAATGATATTAGTTATAATATCCTTGAAGGTAATGATGCTCTTGGCGGAGGCCTGATGATACATGAAACAGCTTCAGCCGAAATAACAGATAACATCATTAGTTTTGATACCATAAAAAATACGACTAATTCATGGTGGGGAGCAGGGTTCAATTGTGGTAAACCGCTTGGAAAAACAATAATCCGTAATAATGAATTTTCATACAATTCCTCAAACCCACTTACAGATCATGGTGCAGGAGGTGGACTTTGTGTTCAGCAGGCCTGGGATATAGAGGTTGTAGTAGATGCTAATGAATTTTTAAATAATATGGCAAAACATGGAGGTGGTTTTTATGAAAAAAATTCTTACAATGTTCGTCTCACTAACAATATATTTTCTGAGAATACAGCAATCGTCAGGGGTGGTGCTATTGGGATATTTCATCCCGAAACTAAATTAAAATTATTTACAAAATCCTTGAAAGAAAACCAGCCATGTGTTATTAATAATACCATTATATCCAATACTTCACTTAATGATGGAGGTGGTTTGCGCTTTGACGGTTATCAGCGACCTCCAATTATATTCAATTGTATTTTCTGGAACAATGAAGCACCAGATGGAAAAGATATAAAAAATTTTAGCAGTCTGCCTTTGGTGGTTTCATATTCTGATTTGGATACAAATATGATTGTAGGGTTATGGACTGGTGTAGGAAATATTGATGAAGATCCATTGTTGCTTGATCCTCAGAATGGAGATTTCCATATTAGTGAGAATTCACCTTGTGCAGCATCAGGGATTGATTCTCTATATGTTAATGAATCAATTTTTTGCTGTCCATCGCTTGATTTTGAAAATGATCCCCGTCCATGGCCATTCACACTCATGCCGGATATAGGAGCGGATGAAATTGATGAAGTAAATCCTGGATATCCTGATTTTAAAGAAACTAATAATCACACTTTAATTTTAAATAATTATCCCAATCCATTCAGAGATCAAACAACCATTGAATTCACGTTACCCCGTGAGGAAAGAGTTACACTCAAAGTCTTTGATTTGACAGGAAGGGAGATTGAAACG
>JAIOTR010000243.1 GCA_021106665.1 Bacteroidales bacterium | reverse complement strand
CTTGATTCCATCCGGCTGGCAGTATTAACAGCATCGCCCCAAATGTCGTAAGCAAATTTATTTTTTCCCACAACGCCTGCAACTACAGCACCTGTATGGATACCTATTCTAAGCTCCCAAAAATCTTCACCTGCTGCTTCTCTTTCTTTTTTTAGGTTTTCCATGTAGTTTTTTATCTCAAGCCCTGCTTTTACAATGTCAATTGGATTGGTGTTATTTTCTAAGGGAATGCCCCCGGCACACATATATGCATCCCCAATGGTTTTGATTTTTTCCAGGTTATTCTTTTCAATAATTTTATCAAATTCCAGGAAACAATTGTTCAACTCTTTCACCAGTTCCTGTGGAGTCAGTTTTTCGGCGATTGTGGTAAAGCCCTTAAAATCGGTAAAAAGTACGGAGACCTGCTCATAGTGTTTTGGCGTTGCAGAACCCTTTTCTTTCAATTCTTCAGCTGTTTCTTCGGGCAGTATATTTAGCAACAGTTTGTCAGATCGCTGCCGTTCATAATCAATCTCATCTTTTTGTCGCTCTATTTCGTTTTTCTGTTTTACAAGTATCTTATTGGTTTTTTTTGCATATCTAAGCCCTCTGTAAACAAGATAAATTATAAAAATTGCCAGCAATGCAAACCCAAAAAGATATTTGTTCCGGGTACGTACCTTTCGAAGGTTAAGTTCTGCAATTTGATTTTCTTTATCAAGAATTTCAATTTGGGTTTCCTGCTCTTTTTGTACAAGCTTTTGTGTTTCCAACTCGAGCGATTGTATTCGTTCAATCTGTCTGAGGGAATCCACCTCCTTTTCCTTTTTGGAGGCATAGATCTGTTCCTCTTTTAACAGTAGTTCCTGCAATGCCCTCTGATTTTCCAATTGCTGATTTTCAATGGTGATTTTTTGAATAGAGTCTGTTTGGTGTAAAAGCTGAAGTTCTTGTTCCCTGTTAGCTGAATCCAGTTTTAATCGTTGTAACTCAAGGTACGATAATTCTTCATTAGCCCACAAACTTTCGGCATCATGCGATACACGCTCAACAAGAAATGCGGCTTCTGTCAGATCGCTTTGGGATTGGGTTGTGGCTCGTTGAATGGAATCCCTGATGATTAGGTGTTTTTGATAGTCCAGCATAGCGCTTTCATAATCATACAGGGCTTCATATATTTTTGAAGAGAGTAAATATGCCGCTTCCAATATTGCCGGATTGTGAACAATTTTAGCATGTTTGATGGCTGCTTTGTTGGATATTTGGGCATTGTAATAATCTTTCATGTTAAAATAGACGACAGAAGTTAAATGATTATATTCTGCAGCATCATTATTGTCACCCATTTTTTCAACCATTCCGGCTGCCCGATGTAAAAATTCGAGCGATCGTTTATTTTTATCAAGATTCTGGTAAATAATGGCAATGTTTACGAGTGTTACCGGATTTTCTGAACCCAATGTTTCTTTTTCAATTTGTAATGATTCCTCGAAGCGATCCAGCGCTTTTTCAAAATTACTTAGGTTTTTTTGGGTATATCCCAGGTTGTTAAGCGCAATGATCTCTTGCTTTTTGTTTTGGGTCTTTCTGTAATGATCAAGTACTTTTTGGTTGTAGATTAGTGATCGCTCATATTGACCCAATTGATTCCAACATTTGACCATATTAAAATAAGTAGCAATCAATTTTTCATACTCTTTATTGCGCTGATAGATATTTTCAATACGTTCATAGTAATTCAGCGATTTTTGATAATTCCCCTTATCATAATATACCCGGGCTATGTTTTCAAGTAAGTACATATTATTTTCAATATTACCTTCGTTTAGAAAAATCACTTCAGCCCGTAAATAATACTCCAGTGCTTTATCATACAATTCTCCTTCCTGGAATATCTCCCCGATCTCCAATCTAACACCTGCAATTGAATTACTATCCCCAATTATTTCATATTCATAAATAGAGGATAAATAATAGCGCAAGGCTGCCACCAGGTTCCCATTCTCTTTTTCCAGTTTTGCAATAGCTTTGAATCCATCTGCTTTTTCTTTTCGGTAATCAAAATCACGACCGTAACTTGATCCCTGCAGTATATTTGTTGTATCCTGGCCCTGCTTGTTTTGATTCTTCGAAATCAGATAGTTATCCTCGACATCCACCTGACCTGAACTTGTCAAAGTAAAGCTACACAATACAAATATGTAAAGAATCACTTTCATTTGTTATTCCATTCTAAAGCTTAGTCCTACTTCAAAATACCTTCCATATTGCGGATTGTAAATCAAATCTGTGTTTGACCCGTATGCATCTATTCCGCCATACTTCGCATTAAAAATATTCTTAATATCTAAAAATGCCTGGAAATTTTTATTGATCTTATATCGTACTAAAAAATCCATTGTATAATATCCTTTTACTTCCTGGGCGTATCCTAATTCTTCCATCCTCTGCGGTTCAACCGGGAAAAAACGTTTTTTGGATTTACTGGAATAAATATTATGAATAAATATAGTCCATGAAGGATGGGGTTTGAAATCAAAGTTGAATTGGACGAACCACATGGGCATATTGCGGTAATCTTTTAACTTGCCTAAATTGTTTGGTAGAACCTCTTTACCCTTACTAAAGGTGATGAACAGATCGGTGTTTAAATCGATCTTTGGAATGAGATTTTTTGCTTTTACAATCAATTGTGAACTAAACAATTCTGCTTTGGAATAGGGATCATTGATTGCTGCTAAGGCATACATTGTATCAATAGAGTTAGGATATAGATCATGGTCAATCTCTTTTGCGGAAAAAGTAATTTTTTCATCTAACTGGTGATACAATGTTACAAGTTCAACATAAACTTTTTTGAAAGGCTTATACCTGATCCCAAAATCAATACCCCTGAATTGTTCAGGTTTTACATCAGGGTTTGGAATGGTTTGATAAAATATACCATTATTTGTTTGATAAGCAACCGATTTGTAAGTATAATATAAAGACGGCGCCCTGAAACCCTCACCGTAAGATGACCTGAAAGATAATTTTTTAGTTGCATTAAAAAGAATACCTATCCTGGGATTTATACTTGAACCATAAATCGAATGGTGATCATACCGGCCACCCGCAATAAATATAAATTTTCGTAATCGATAATAAAGCTGTAGAAATCCAGCAACATTATTGAAAGTTGTAGGATTGAGACCAAAATTCCCAAATACTGTATCGTTATAGTTCACTGATTCGGAAAATGGTGAATATAGATCGGTGTCAAAAGGTTCTCTTAAATCGTTTGTAACCGGTAAGTTGCCCGTATACTGAAATGAAAAGCCACCGCTTATTTCAAGATTAGTTGTGAAATTATAAGTTAAAATCTCTTCAAAATTGATATCATCCGATGCAGTATATTTAAAAACCCGGCCATTGTCCCCAATATCATATATCAAACGAAAGGTTGAATTATTATCAAGCCGGTAATGCAAATAAGAAAGGTATGTGGTTGATGCCAGTTTTTTCCATGACTTGCTATAATCCAATGAATAGCGGTCAATTTGTTCACCCCAGTAGTTCAACGGATCATAATAGGCATACAAATTTGTTGCCTGTCCAATGGACGAATGTGAATTACGAAGAGAATGTGTATAATTAAATTTTAGTCCCCTGTATTTCAATCCAAAACCGATCAACCTGCTCGATTGTGGTAAGCTGTTCAGAGTAGGGGAGAGGGAATCACCTTTATAAAATGGCGCTTGATAGTAATTTACAGTATCATTGGTTGGTTTAATGAAAGGATATAATGATGGATTGTACAGGTTCTCAATATCGTATTTTACATTCATGTCTCCTCTTGTGCTATAGCTGCCATAGAAATTATATTTAAGAACATTTTTATTCTTCCCCACTTTACCACCGATCATCACATCCATATAATAATTATCATTACCACCAACAGTAATGTCAGCCTGTGCCCAAACCGGTCGTTCAGAAGTATTGGTAATGATATTGATAACTCCTGATATGGCATCTGCTCCGTAAATAGCGGCGGCTGGACCATAGATGATCTCAATTCGTTCAGCCTGCCGTACAGGAAGTTGATCCCCTATAGGCATTCCACTGACAACAGAAGGCCGGAAGGGTATATTATCCACCAGGATTTTACAGTAGTAGTTGCCAAACAATCCGTTCATTAAAAATGTTTCACCTTCAATTCCTGAACCTGGTTGTGAGACTTTAATTCCGGGAATATCTTTCAATACATCTACGAGGCTGGTATATCCGTTTTTTAATATTTCTTCACGGGATATTACATAAACAGTTACCGGAAGATCGTCCCTGAGCTTTTCTGACCGGCTTGCCGAAACTACTTCTATCCGTTCACTTTCAGTTTCTGTTTTAATGTCATTTTCACCCAAACGAAACATTTCCTGTTCATCAACCTGTGCAAATGAGTATGCACTGGCAAATAGAAGTAAAAAACATAAAAACTTTTGAAACATATCGCAAATATAAAAAAATAAAAAAATTGAGTATTTTTTCATATATTTGACGCATATATATGATTAAAATATCAAATAGCTTTTAAATGAGTAAGTTACTCTTCGGGTCTTTTTTTTATTTTTTACAAAGACCTTTGTTGATT
>JAIOTR010000512.1 GCA_021106665.1 Bacteroidales bacterium | reverse complement strand
TGAATGGCATGGCCGTTAAAAATGCGACAGATAAATTAAAAAAACGATTGGCGAATGTGGCTTTAGAAAAGTGGGATATTGAAAATGAACTTATTGGTGAAGTCAAATTTCAAAATAATGAAGTTTGTTTAAACACTCGACCTGAACTTACTATTTCATTTGTTGAATTAATTAACCTGGCTTATCTCGAAAGAACCAGTCTGAGCACAACAGGATTTTACAAAACACCTGATATTCATTTTGATAAAGAAAAAGGGGAAGGAAAACCTTTTCACTATTTTGCTTTTGGAATGGCAGTTTCGGAGGTTGAAGTGGATACATTAACCGGATTTGCAAAAGTTATTCGAACTGACATTTTACATGACGTTGGTAAATCCATTAGTGTAGGCATTGATATCGGGCAAATTGAAGGAGGATTTGTGCAGGGTCTGGGCTGGGTAACGACCGAAGACCTGAAATATGATAAAAACGGAAACCTGCTTAACCATTCACCGGATACATACAAAATCCCAACCATTCAGGATATCCCAAAAGATTTTCGGGTAGATTTTCTAAAAAACGTTCCTAATCCAAATACCATCAAACAAAGTAAAGCTGTTGGGGAACCACCATTTATGCTGGCCTTATCAGTTTGGTTAGCAATTAAGGATGCCATCTCAGCAGTAGGAGATCATCAAATTGAACCGGAGTTTTCATTGCCGGCAACCAATGAAGTAATCCTGCAGTCAATCGAAAAAACCAGAAAGAAGATAGAACGCGGATGACACGGATTGAGCGGATAATCACCGATTTTATCAGCGCAAAACTGCTGCATCAGTGTCATCAGCGTTCTATTGTCTTGAAAAATATTTTTTATAATCTTCTGGAGTATTGATGTTAACACCAATATAAGGATCATTTACAATTACATTTTTCCGCTCAAAAGATTTTAAAACATCATCGAAACGATCATTATTTTGGAAATCATTCTTTAACGATTCAATTATTCTTGATGATAATAAAACAGGATGCCCTCCCCTCCCTTCATAAACCAGCACTGCAAATTCTGCTTCATCCAATTCATTTTGCAAACTCATCAGTAGACCGGCATTCACAAAAGGATTATCAATATTTTGAATAAATACAGGAGTATTTTTTTTTAGTTCCTGCAAACCTAGTTGGATAGAAAAAAAACGACCAAATACCGGCTTCTGATTAACAACAATCTTTAATGAATCATCATATTGAAATTCTCCCAAATTGAAAGATTCATTTACAACCAATACCATTTCAGAAACCACGAATCGTCTGTAAACATGAATGATATGATCTAAAAAGGTTTCTTCTTCCGAAAAACTTAAATTATATTTCGGTTTTCCCATCCTTTTTGATTGCCCAGCGGCTAAAATAATACAGCTACACATTTTAGTATCTACTTTATTGACAACGATTTGATTAAACGCCTATTTTTCCCGAAGAAATGCCTATGGCAAACGGGGGATTTTTATGTCAGTGGCTGTTGTTTCTTCAAATATTCTTTTTACTGTTTGTTCAATTTCCAATAAATGATTTCCCCCCATTAACACAAATGTTCTTTGATTTTGATTTATTGCAATTTCAATATTATCAATAATGATGCTATCCCTATATGTTGAAATTGCTTTATTTATCTTGTTTAAAATAGTTAAATCATAGTTCGGCCAAACATTTTTCGGATTGAATTTTTTCCAGTCAAATTTTTCACTAAATACATTTTCATACAGATGTATCAAGGAATCATATTCATCCACAATATCATCACTTATTGGGAAACCTTCTGCTTTTAGGTTATATAAATAACTATGCATATATTCTTCAAAATCATTAATCTCTTGTCCATTTTGTAATTGAGTTATTTGACGACAGAAATAGGTCAATAAAACATAATTACTGTTATATTTTGACTGAATATATTTAAACTCTTCTTTTGGTATCGGTTCAAATGTTTTAACAAGTATTTTATTTTCATTACACCAATATCTTATAAATCCAGATTCCCCACTTTTTTTAATAGTTTCTGTTTCTGTATCAAATATTTTCCAATTTCCTCCTTCATTTAAACAAAAGTTCGGTTTAAATATGATTAGTTTCTCTTTTAAGCCAACAAATAGAGAGTCATTAGGGTCAAAGGTGTGATAAATGCCATACACTAAAAGTTCCTTTTTACCCTTTTTTAGTTTTAATTCATAAGGAAAATTTATATCAATTTTTTGTTGATTGTCAGTATTTTGATTCATCTTTTCATTCTTATTCACACAAGTAATAAGAATGGTCGCTAATAAGATAAAAAAATATTTTATTATTCGTTTGTGTTTCATATTAAAATTGCCCCATACAAAGTTATAAAATCTTTATTACTATTTTTGTCTGAACACATGAGGAAGGAAAAGAATTTGACAAAAGACAGATCATACAAGATCAAAAAAGCCTCCTGGATTGGGATTATCGGAAATGGGATTCTGGCAATAGCCAAAATTATAATTGGAATAATTTCAGGAAGTCTTGCTGTTATTGGTGATGGAATTGATTCTACTACCGATGTTTTAACGTATATAATAACCTTGATCACTGCCCGGATTATCTCCAAACCACCGGATAGTAAATATCCCTACGGATATAAAAAAGCAGAAACTTCAGCTACTAAAATACTAGCGTTTATCATCTTTTTTGCCGGCGCACAATTACTTATATCAACAACAAAACAATTAATTTCAGGAGAGATCAGGGAAATGCCATCAATGATAGCCATTTATGTCACCCTTTTCAGCATTGCCGGAAAGGTAATATTAGCCATGTGGCAATTCAGGATGGGGAAAAAGACAGACAGTAAAATGATCATAGCTAACGCACGAAACATGCGAAACGACATTATTATTTCGGGTTCCGTTTTGATTGGCTTGGCATTTACTTTTATTTTGGAAATGCCGGTTTTTGATAGTATTATTGCTTTATTGGTTAGCTTATGGATCATTAAAGAGGCTTTTGGAATATACAGGGAATCAAACCTGGAAATGATGGATGGTGTGAAAGACACGAATATTTATTTTAAAATTATCAAATCTGTTGATGATGTAGAAGGCGCACACAATCCCCACCGGATCAGGGTAAGAAATATTGCGAACTTACTTTTAATCACCCTCGACATTGAAGTTGATCAGAATATAAAGGTTAGTGTGGCACATGATATTGCAAAACATGTTGAAAATATGTTAAAAAAAAATATTGATAATATTTTTGACATTCTTGTTCATGTTGAGCCTTTGGGAAATATTGAGCAAGATGAATCTTTTGGTATTTCAAAAGACAATATAATAGAAGATTCTCATTCAAACCCTAAATCTAAAAAATGACCGACCGGTTTTCCATAATATCGTTCCGTCAATTGGCTCAACTGATACTGGATCAAATTGAAAACAAATCTCAATTTTTCGGAATTCCACAAGAGGTATTTTTTAAGCCAGGGGAAAATGATCCTTTTAGGTTAATTCGCTATAAACAACTACTCGAAACTCCAATTGGCGTTGCAGCTGGCCCACACACTCAACTTGCCCAAAACATTGTTGCTGCCTGGTTATGCGGCGCTCGCTACATCGAATTAAAAACTATTCAAACATTAGATGAACTGGAAGTTTCCAAACCTTGCATCGACATGCAGGATGAGGGATATAATTGTGAGTTGTCACAAGAGTTGAAAATTCAAGAATCATACGATCAGTATTTGAATGCCTGGATAATGATCCATATTTTGAAACATAAATTCGGTTGGGATGGCAAGGAATTGGGAACTATTTTTAATATGAGTGTGGGATATGATCTTAAAGGGATATTAAAGGAAAACGTGCAGTGGTTTTTCGAAAAGATGGGAAACTGTGCTATTGAAAAAGAAAATAAAATTAATGAAATAAAAGACCTGTATCCTCAAATAAACGACATTCAAATACCTGATTGTATTTCTAATAATGTTACCCTTTCTACCATGCATGGTTGTCCACC
>JAIOTR010000307.1 GCA_021106665.1 Bacteroidales bacterium | reverse complement strand
GGATGGGCAGATGATAATTCAAGCGCATTCACTACAGAAGGCAGAACAGCAAAACAGAATGATGCATTCAAATATTTGCAAAATTTATTACAGTGGCGTCAAAATAGTGAGGTAATACACACGGGTTTGTTCAAACATTTCGTTCCTGAAAACAATACCTACATTTATTTTAGGTATAATAAAGATGAATGTATTTTAGTTGCTTTTAACAATAGTCCAAATGAAATGAAAGCCATCAAAACCGACCGTTTTGCAGAATGCATGAAAGATTATAAATATGCAATAAATATAATAACCGGAGAAAATATAAATTATTTGGACGCTTTAACATTACCTCCAAAATCAACTGTAGTTCTGGAATTAAAAAAATAAATAAATGAAAAGAATCGGAATAATTATAATCGGGCTATTTTTCTTATTTGCTTGTTTTGGACAACAAGATTCTACAACATTTAATGATACTTCTGATTTTATAGAATCATCTCAAAAAGTTAAAAACATTATTCTGATGATTGGCGATGGTATGGGAGTTACACAAATATATGCAGGTATTACCGTTAATAAAAGTCCTCTGAATATTGAAAAAATAAAAAATATAGGCTTTGCCAAAACATACTCTGCCAGCGATTACATAACTGATTCAGGAGCGAGTGGCACTGCCATAGCAACAGGGCATAAAACTTATAACAAAGCTATCGGAGTTGACAAAGACACCGTTCCTGTAAAATCGATCCTGGAATATGCAGAAGACCACGGGAAAGCAACAGGTCTTGTTGCTACAAGTTATGTCACACATGCTACACCGGCCTCTTTTATTTCACATCAAGCTAATCGCCACGATTACGAAGACATTGCTGCTGATTTTCTTAAAACGGATATAGAAGTTTTTATTGGCGGTGGACTTAAACATTTCAACCAGCGAAAGGATAATCTGGATATGACAGAGCAGTTAAAGGAAAACGGGTACGATGTAATTATGAACAGGGATAGTATTCCAATATCGAATTCAGATAAAATTGCAGGATTAATTTATAAAGGCCATCCACCCAAATATACCAAAGGGAGAGATGAAATGTTACAGATATGTTCATTAAAAGCAATTGAAACTCTAAATCGCAATAACAATGGATTTTTCCTGATGATTGAAGCATCAGAAATTGACTGGGGAGGACATGACAATGATACAGAATATATAGTTGATGAATTGCTGGACTTTGACAGGGTTGTAGGTAAAGTACTTGATTTTGCAGAAAAAGATGGGAATACTCTGGTTATCATCACTGCGGATCATGAAACCGGAGGAATGGGTTTAAATGGAGGAGATATTGCAAAAGGCAAAATAAATGCAAAATATACAACATCGGACCATTCAGGTGTTATGGTTCCTGTTTTTGCATTTGGTCCCGGCTCGGATAATTTTCGCGGGATATATGAAAACACCGAACTTTTTATAAAGATGATGAATGCTTTTGGTTTTTCCGAAGATTAATGCCAATTATTAAACTAAATAATTATTAAACAAGAAATTTATTTTGAACTTCAAAGATTTTAATTTCAATTCTGAGCTAGTTAAAGGTATTGAGTCCATAGGATTTGAAAAGCCAACTCCAATACAGGAAAAAGCTATTCCCATAATTATGCAAGGAGAGGATATAATTGCTTCAGCTCAGACAGGTACGGGCAAAACAGCTGCATTCTTACTTCCTGTAATTCATAAAATAATATCTTCAAAAAAGGATGATCATATCAAAGCCCTGATCATAGTTCCTACCCGTGAACTGGCCATGCAGATCGATCAGCAGCTTGAAGGTTTCTCCTATTTTACTTCCATTAGCTCAATAGCTGTTTATGGTGGTGGTGATGGGACTTCTTTCAGCATGGAGAAAAAAGCCCTCACTGAGGGTGCAGATATTATTATAGGAACACCCGGACGAATGATTGCTCATTTAAATATGGGTTATGTAAAAGTAAAGGAGTTGGAATTCCTGATCCTCGATGAAGCCGACCGAATGCTTGATATGGGATTTCACGAAGACATTATGAAGATTATAGGGTATCTGCCAAAAGTCAGGCAAAATCTACTGTTTGCAGCAACAATGCCTTATAAGATCAAAGACTTAGCCCGAAAAGTTTTAAATAATCCCAAAGAAATTAACATAGCCCTTTCAAAGCCTGTTGAAAAAGTATTACAGGTAGCTTATGTTCTTTACGAACAACAAAAAACCCCACTGGTTAATCATCTGTTGAGTTCAAAACACCTCCGAAGTGTAATTATATTTTGCTCAACCAAAAGCAGTACAAAGCAACTGGCTAAAGAATTAAAAAAGTTAAGATTATCTGTTGATGAGATCCACTCCGACCTCGATCAGAAATCAAGAGAAAAAGTACTCCTGGATTTCAGAAACAGGAAAACAAATATCCTTGTTGCTACTGATATTCTTTCACGCGGTATAGACATTGAAGATATTGATTTGATCATTAATTTTGATGTTCCCCATGATGGTGAAGATTATATCCACAGAATAGGCCGAACAGCCCGCGCCGAAGCTGAAGGAATTGCTATTACTCTTATTAACGAAAAGGAGCAAGGTAAATTCGGCAGTATTGAAAGATTATTAGGCAAAACGGTTACAAAAGCAATGCTGCCAAAGCAATTAGGGTCTACCCCTGTGTATAATCCCCAAAAAAGCTCATATAGGAGTAATAAAAGAAATAATTTCAGGCGCTACAAAAACAGGAAGTAATCATTTTACATCCATCTCTTTAGGTTTTTAACAGATTCCTTTCAATAGAAACAGTCCCAAAATCTTCAAAATAACATGATTTCAATCATGGCAGGGTACTTGAACTACTGTATTAAGCCAAAAAAACTTAAAAATGAGGCTTTCTATAAAACATGCACTATTTCTAAAGAACAGCCCTTTCACAAATGACAATATTGGGAATTGTTTCCAAAATTTGGAAATTTTCTTGACTTCCGGCTTTTTATTTCGTATATTTATCCCTTCTTATAATAAACCAAAGCTATACGTCATGAATCGGAAACTAATAGTACTTGTACAGGCCTTCATTATCTCAGGGATTTTCATATTTAATTCTGTTTACTCTCAAAATTTAAATTCCAATATCAGATATCAAAATGAATTTTGGAGAGTGTGGTCAATAAAT
>JAIOTR010000244.1 GCA_021106665.1 Bacteroidales bacterium | reverse complement strand
TTATTTCTTTAATAATTTCATCTAAATCGGGATAATTTGGAATATTTACATATGGTTTTGTGTTTGTAATAAGCCATCCATCTGGCGCTAACATTGGAAGATAGCGAAGCGATTCCATTGGCTCAACAGAAATTATCATATCGGCTTTACCCTCTGGGATAAGGTCAGAAGCTACTTCTTTGTCAGAAATCCTTAAATTGGAGTGTACGTCTCCGCCTCTTTGGCTCATTCCATGAACTTCAGCCTGTTTAAGGTATAAACCTGCATCAATAGCAGCTGTCCCAATGATGGCAGCAATTGATAAAATTCCCTGCCCTCCGACACCTGCTAATATTATATCTTTTTTCACTAGAATATTTTTTAGTTATTAAATTGGTCTCCTGGAACGTTTTTTCAGTGATACATTTAATCAATCTATAATTTGACCTTTTCCAGCTCCTTATTCTTTTTTTCTATTCTTAATCTTTTAGCTGCCGTAACTATACATTCTCTTCGAGGAATAATCACCGATACTCCTTCATATTCAATTTCGCGCTTAAAGGTGAGCATGTTCTCTTCATGGTTTTTTGGTATAGGATTTAAAACGATAATATGTTCTTGTTCTACCCCTAAAGCTTCACAAATTTTTTCAATTTTTCCTGTTGCCGATGATGTTTGTCCACCAGTCATTGCAACAGTTCCATTATCAAGGATCACTACTGTAATCGGAGCTTTATCATTTACTGCATCAAGTAAACCGGTTATTCCGGAATGAGTAAAGGTAGAGTCGCCGATGACGGCAACAGATGGTTTAAAACCCGCATCAGATGCTCCCTTGGCCATTGTTATGGAGGCACCCATGTCCACACAGGTATTAATGGCTTCGAAAGGTTCGAGCGCTCCCAGAGTATAACATCCGATATCCGAAAAAACACGGCCCTTGGCATATTCAGCCAAAGCTTCGTTGAGTGCATTGTATGAATAAATATGCGGACAACCTTTACATAGTTTTGGTGGGCGGCTTGTAACCAAATCAGGAATAGGCCTGGTCTCTGGGATATCAAGCCCCAAAGCTTTTCCTACTATATTCGGATTTAGCTCTCCATCGCGCCGGATAGTACCTTCCAGCCTCCCTTTAATTTTTTTGCCTAATCCGAAAAAGCTATTAATTAGTTCTTCCACAACAGGATAGCCATCCTCAAATATGATCAGTTCATCGCATTCTTCATATATTTTTTTCATCTTGGGCCTGGAAATTGGATATTGTCCTATTTTTAAAACAGGATAAGGTATTTTTCTGTCAGGATAATTTTCCAACAAGTAGTTATAAGCTATTCCGCATACAACAATACCCAGGCTTTTGTCATGACCTTCATAGTAGATATTAAAGTCACTGGTATCGGCATCTTTCTGGAAGTCAGCCTGGATATTGAGCAGGTGTTTATACTGCCTGCGTGCATTGGCCGGTAAAAGGATAAATTGCTTCGGGTTTCCGGGCAAATGAACCTCATTTTGTTTATAAATGGCTTTTCTATTAACACCGGAACGGGAATGCGCCAGTCGTGTTGTAATTCTTAATAATACGGGTATTTCAAATTTTTCCGAGATTTCAAAACCATAATGTATCATATCATAGGCTTCCTGCTGGTTCGAAGGTTCCAGGGTAGGGATCATTGCAAATTTACCATAAAAGCGCGAGTCCTGTTCATTCTGAGATGAATGCATGGAAGGATCATCAGCTGCAACTACTACCAGTCCTCCATTTGCACCGGTAATTGCAGAATTAATAAATGCATCGGCAGCAACATTCAAGCCCACATGTTTCATACATACCATTGTACGTTTTCCTGCATATGACATACCAAGGGCTGCCTCCATAGCAGTTTTTTCATTTGTTGCCCACCCCGACCTTATGTTCTTTTCCTGTGCATCCCTTGATCCAATAACATATTCCATAATTTCTGTTGATGGCGTACCGGGATAAGCATAAATACCTGATATCCCTGCATCGATAGCACCCTGTGCAATGGCTTCGTCACCTAATAATAAAAGTTTTTTCATAGTTAGTTTTAATCTCCTAATTCCCGTGTGATAATACAACAAAATTATATAAATATTTGGTCTTTCAAATAGATTGAATTATCTATAATGAATTTAAATTATGAAGTTGGAAAGGCTATTCTGTATACTTTTGCAACATATATGAAAAAGCAATAATATTAAGAACCCAATTTGTAACATAATATTAAATGAATTTTCTGGCACATCTATATCTTTCAGGTGATAATGAAGAAATTATTGTTGGAAATTTTATTGCTGACCACGTAAAAGGCAATAACAGTTTCAAATTCAGTAAGGGTATTCAAAACGGTATTTTGTTGCACAGGGAAATAGATACATATACTGATTCACATCCAATTTTTCTTCAAAGTAAAAGCAGGCTTGCCGGGAAGTACAGAAAATATGCAGGTGTAATTGTGGATATGTTTTATGATCATTTTCTATCAGCGAACTGGGAGTTGTATTCTGAACAAAGCCTGGAAGAGTTTACCAGCCAGATACATGATGTTATTATTAAAAGATACCCAATCCTTCCCCATAAAAGTCAGCAGTTTATTGCTTACATGAATAAATTCAACTGGTTAAAAGGCTATGGAACAATAGGTGGCTTAAGCCGGGCTTTAAAAGGAATGGCCAACCGAACCCCTTTTGAATCAAAGATGGAATATGCCGTTGAAGATTTGACCAATAATTATGAATTATTTAAAAAGGAATTTCAGGATTTTTTCCCAGAAGTTATTGAGCACGCTGACGAATATCTGAAAACCAAACTATTTAATCCATAATTGTAGATTTTTCTACTTATTTATAAGGCGGTGGTTGTAAGTTATTATCTGGTTCTTGATTCTTGGCTCTTGATTCTAATTTCCATACTCCATCAAGTAATGCTCAATATTTGCTTCTACAAACCTTTCTCCTTTTTTTCTGAATCCGGCTCGCTCATAATAAGTAATTGCCCTGATCTGTGAGTGTAAATAAATTGTTTTGTTCAGTGGTAAAACATCGTTCATGATCTTTTTTAATAGTTTTGAGCCAAGGCCTTTATTTCTGTATTCCTTCAAAGTAGCAAACCGTTCCAGTTTTATTCCTTTTTCTGTATTTCTCCATCGGGCAGTTGCAGCAGGTTTTTCATTGTAATATAGCAGGTAAAAATTTCCTTCTTCTTCATATTCATATTCAAGTGCCCGATCTACATTTTGCTCAACAACAAAAACTGTTGTTCT
>JAIOTR010000069.1 GCA_021106665.1 Bacteroidales bacterium | reverse complement strand
GTATATTGCAACATTACTTTCCGCATTTGCTCTGCTTTTAGGGGGCGTAATGAGTACCAGTGATTCAATAAATTATCAACAATCAGTGATAGTTTATGCTTTTCTTTAAATACCTGGCTAATCCTAAAATCGAGAATGAAGTTGCCATTATTATGGTTATTGAAATAGTCCATATATTGAATTGCCTGAATAGTGCCGCCAGTTGACTCTGTAAAATCTTCAAAATCTTCAATAGCTCCATCCAAATTTTCTATCCTGCTGAAATATTTAAAACTCACCCCAGCAGAAAATTTCCTAAACGTAAACTCAATATCAGCCTTAATGGTGTGTAAAAACCGATATTTGAGAATGTTTTTACTTGGGTCAACACTTGTACTATCATAACTTAATTCTGTTTGTGCACTATCTATCGCAAAAATGAAATCCGATTCAAGGGTTTTTGGTAAAATATAGTTATATCCGATCATTGTTTTCAAGAATGCATCTTTACCTAGTTGAGCCTTTCCAGTAACTGAAAGATCTGCACCAATGATTCTTGATTTACCTGTATTGATAAATCGAAAGCCATAAAATGGATCTGTTATTATATTAGCTGATATTGTGTCCCATTGGCCAAATAAATATTCAATGGTGTTATCATAATCCTGCTGGAAAACCGCCAAATCAATATATCCAAAATATTTTAAAAACTTAAATCCCTGTTTCACACCAATTTCAGCATTCAGACTACTTTCCGGAACCAATCCGGGATTGTCAAAAACACCGAATGAACCTACATCCATCCGAATAAACTTCTCTGCAATAGTAGGATAACGGTATCCCTGGCCAACCGATGCCCTTAAATATGTTTCCTGAAGTAACTTTAAGGATAACCCACCCCTGAATACAGGTTTTGTATCAGAGGTATTATTGTTCATGTTGAAATGTTCGACCCTGGCCCCTGCTGACAAATTGATCACTTTAAAAACATTAAAATCAATTTCAGCATAACCGGATAGATTTAACAAATAATTGTTGGAGCTACCGGATCCGGTATACATACCTGAGTTTACATCATTATATTGAAATGTAAGTCCCCCGACAAATGCAAAATCTTTCAAAAAATCATATTTCCGGCTAAAATTGTAATCGGCAAAATAAACGGCAGACTTTATTTGCTGATCATTGGATTGATCAGTATTATTGTATAGTATCCTGGTTTTTAATGAATGGTTAATACCAATACTCGAATAAAAATTTACAAATGGATCCAAATAAAAAATAAATTGATCCTGTAATAAAACAGCGCCGGGATAAGCCCTGTAAAAACCTTCATCTAAATCAAGCCATGCCAGTACTAAATTGGTTTTATGATACATGAAGTTACCATTGAGGCCATAATTTAAGCCTTTAACTTTTTCAGATCGCTGGCGTATATTAAAATTTAACCTGTATCGTTGTTTTGCCATTTGCTGATCGGTAAAATCTGTTACGGTATCAATGGCTGGGAATGTTGCGCGAGGAACTCCAATATATCCATGATCAAACAACACATTAGCTCCAATAGTAAAATCTGTATTTTTAATTATCCGCGTATGGAAATAATCGGCTCCGGCTACATATGGAACATCACTCCACCATTTCATTTCTTTGTATTTAGGAGTTGAATATATTCCATTATAAACTTTTACGCGTGTTAAAGGCTCCAACTTTGGCCTGGCTGTACGGATATATATAGCGCCACTTAAAGCATTGGCGCCCGACAATACCGATGCACAACCTTTAACAACTTCTATCTGGTCGATGTTTTCTGTGGGGATCAAATCCCAGTACGGCCTGCTGGCATCGCCCGAAAGAAGAGGCATATCATCGATAAATATACCTACCTTACTTCCTACTCCAAATGTAAATCCACTTCCCCCCCTTATCTGTGGCTCGCCATCCAGGATATTAAGCCCGGGGGCATAATCTAAAATTGAGGCAATATTTGTAACATTTTTACTCTGAATAATATCAGGCTTGATGATTTCCATGGTGGAGGTTATTTCTTCTATGGGACGATCAAACCGGCCAACTTTTATTTCCACTCCCTGTAACTCATTTACATAAGGTTTCAGGCGGATGATTTTATTGATCGTTTCATTAGCCTTGATATCTACTTCAATGTTTTCGGTTTTCATACCGGTAAAGGAAATTATAAATATATGATGTCCTTCCTTAACTTCAATGGAGAAAATTCCATCAATATTGGTAATGGCTCCGGTTGACAAATCACCTTTTAACTTGATATGAGCACCGATCAAAGTTTCCCCATTATCATCCGCTTTTACAGTTCCCTTAAAATAACCGTAATTCTGACCTGATGTCTGAATTGTTATTACTAAAAAGGAAAAAATAATTAAGAGAGGAATTCTCCATGTGAAAAAACTAATGTAAAAAGTAAACATGGGTTTAATAACCTGCATAGTAAAGTTATTGGAATTTTTTTCTACTCCAAAAATCATTCTAATCAATATACAATTTTCTGCTGAAAATATGTTCAGTGGAAATTATCCTGACAATATAAAAACCTTTGTTAACATTAAATGAGTTCAGTGATAGTTCTGTTGAGTAAATTTTACTTTGCCACAATAAATGGCCGGTCACATCAAGAATTTCAATCCTTGCATTTTTCACATAATCATTTGGAAAATTGTTCAAATATAATGTTCCACTCGAAATATATATATTGGTATTGCCATATGGATTGTCATTGACGGACTGATGTTCAATAATTTCAAGGTCATCATAAAAAGCGTAACTACCCTCAATTGATGCTGTTCCATTCCCAGATGTTAAAATGATTAAAATATACTCAGGAGTTCGATCATCAAAATAATCGAAAGCAAGGGCAATCCGTGTCCAGTTTTCATAAGTACCACCAAGATCAGCCCGTGTATAGGCAACCTGGTTTTCTTCATTATCAGGTTGTGGAGGCAAAGAACATGTATTTACATGTAAAAGGGCCTGAAATTGCAATGTATCATCTCCGACAGGAAAAAACTTCATCCAAAAAGCAATACTGTCAGGACGGGAAGTAAAAGGTGTATTCCACTGTGGATCCTCTGTATTTGTAAAAGAATAGGCCAGATCAGTATTAAGATTAGGATGATATTGCCCATTACACACTGTTCCTACTACCGGAATTCCAAGTGCAGATAAATTGAATAATTTAATTGAATATTGACCACTGTGGGCATCTGTACTTTTTTCCCATGTAACAGGAGCTAAACCACTGAGGGTAGGGTCATCAGAAGTTTTGATCGTGCTCCAGTTAACAGGTTCAATAATATTCGGCCCTAAACCTACTTCTTCCCACTCTTCAAATCCGGGGTTTTCGATTTGCTGAGCAAAAATTAAAGAACTGAAAAATAAAAGACATGTTGTAATAAGTATATTTCTTTTCATAATGCTATTTTAAGATTAACAATTTAAATGACTGTATCGCAAAAGTAAAAAAATATCAATTGGTAAATTTTTTTGTAAAAATTCATTTATACACATAATTGTGCACAATTTTAATCAAATCTGGAGAGTCCAGCCATTTTAGCAAACTCAATGGCATTTTCATATTCCTCATTTGTAATTGAACGTGAAAGGTCTGTGTTGTCAAATACATTTCCATAAGGACGGTATTGAGGCATAATATTCACATAGGTATTCAAAGAAATATTTTCGGCTAAAAAGTGCATGATTTCCTTTGTATCAGCCAGATCATTGGGCATTACAAGATGCCTAACCAGCAATCCTTTTTTGGCAATTCCATCAACAATTTCCAAATCACCCACCTGTCTGTGCATTTCCTTAATCGCCACTTTTACTTTATCAGGGTAATCAGGAGCATTGCAGGTTTCTTCTGCTACTTTTGGATCCCAGAATTTAAAATCGGGCATATAAATATCAAATATTCCATTTAAAAGCTGCAACGACTCAACATGATCGTATCCACTTGTATTATAAACAAGAGGAATATCCAATCCATTTTTAATAGCAATTTCCAGGGCTGCAAGTATTTGAGGAATAACATGAGAAGGTGTAACGAAGTTAATATTATGACATCCCATTTGTTGCAATTCCAGCATCATCCTGGCCAAGTTAGATTTTGAAACTTCTATTCCACTTCCCTCATGACTGATATCATAATTCTGACAAAAATTACACAGTAAATTACAATGTGTTAAAAAAATGGTTCCTGAGCCATATCTACCTACTAAAGGGGCTTCTTCACCATAATGAGGCGCATAACTTGCTACTACTGCCCTGACGCCGGTTTTACAAATACCGGTTTCTCCAACAGTCCGGTCAACACCACAATTACGAGGACACAGATGGCAATTCTTTAATTGTTCAAAAGCTTGCTCTTTCCTTTCTTTAAGAATACTCTTTTCATAGGTTTCTATGTATGAAGGTTGAAATGAGATCATGTTTGATTAACTAAAGATACAACTTTCCTGATTTTATCGGAATCGGTAAATTTCATTTCATATTCCGGAATTTGCGGTAATCCGCCAAAATATATTCCATCCTTACGGTATTCCATTTTACTATCAACTGTTTTTCGTCCGGTTAGATGAAATTCTTTGGCACCTGTATAATTCCTGATTTCCTGAATATTATTTTCATTGATCCCACTACCCGGCATGATGATGATCCTGTCGCCAGCCTTTTCAATAATTTGCTTTATCAATTGTTTTCCATCAGGAACCGTATTCTTTTGTCCGGCTGTTAATATTCTGTCAATTCCAAGATCAATAATATCTTCCAGAGCTTTGAAAGGATCAGGGGTTACATCAAAGGCACGATGGAAAGTAATACTCATGGGCTTTGCCAATTCAACAAGAATATTAGTTCTTTCTATGTCAACATTTCCATCAGGCAAAAGAATTCCAAAAACAACCCCATCAACCCCAAGTTCTTTACAAACTTTAATATCCTCTTTCATCATTTTAAACTCCAGATCCGAATAGCAAAAATCGCTTCCCCGCGGACGGATCATGACATTAATACCAATATTCAGTTTTTCCCTGGTTACTTTAATTGCGGCATAACCGGGAGTGGTTCCACCTTCATAAAGGTTATCACAGAGTTCAACTCTTTTGGCGCCACCTTCCTGGGCTGCAATAGCAGATTGGACGTGGGCGGCGCAGACTTCGATTAAATATTTATCATTCATATTACAATTATTCTATCACAATTTCATCAACAAATATCCAAGCTGGCTGCCCATCTCCCAAATGCCAATCCGGACAAACGCCTTGATTTTTGGCTACCACTTTTATATACCTTGCTTTGGTTGCAAAATTCAATGTAAAATTTTTGATATTCACTCCCAACATTCGGTGAGATACATCATTTTTAATGGTTCCGATATGTTGAAAATTTATACCATCTTTTGAAACATAATATTGTACTTCGTTCGGCATAAATATCCAGGAACCAACATCTTGCAAAAATCCGGTTTCTATTTTACCAATTAATTGTATACTTCCCAAATCTACAATTGCATTC
Organism: Bacteroidales bacterium; assembly: GCA_021106665.1. GTDB lineage: Bacteria > Bacteroidota > Bacteroidia > Bacteroidales > JAADJA01 > JAADJA01. The sequence continues at coordinate 794 of JAIOTR010000069.1, read as the reverse complement.
ACATCAACACCGTGATAACCCTGCCAGGCACCGGTTCTGTAATTTAATGGTCCCCGAATAAAATCAATCAGAGCCAAATTACCTCCTGCAGAATATTGATTGGCATAATCTGTATTTAATTTTATTTCTCTTCCTATGGGTATTTTAAAAAACTCAGCTTTCAGCACATTGCTCTGTGGCATACCTTCTTTGATGGCAATGGCTTTAACAACAGCTGTATTTTCAAGAATAAAGGGTCCTGTGTATTTTGGCGAATCTCTGGTAGGATCTGATCCATTGATTGTAAAATAAATTTCTGATCCCTCAATAATACTTCCCAATAAAACTTTTGTTGTTTCAATAAAAGTCCTGTCGCCAGATCCGACAAAAGGTACAGGCATAATAAGTTGATCATTTATTTCTGAAACAGGCTGGTCATATTCATTTGTTGCCCATTTTTTATTTGGTTCGATTCCCATCTCGAAAACAAGCTCTCCTCCATCAATAATATCATTATGATTGATATATGATTTTGAATAATCTTTCCCATTCAATGTCGCTGATTGGATATAAATATTTTGAGGAGAATTATTTTCAGCTATAACCTTAAACGTTTTCCCATTTTCCAGGTTTATAGAAACTTCTTCAAATATCGGACTTCCTATGGCATAAGCCGGATCGCCCGGAGTAACAGGATAAAATCCCATGGCGCTTAATACATACCACGCTGACATCTGGCCGCAATCTTCATTACCACAGAGACCATCCGGTTTTTCAGTATATAATTCATCCATTATTTGCCTGACAAGTTGTTG
>JAIOTR010000534.1 GCA_021106665.1 Bacteroidales bacterium | reverse complement strand
ATTTATTGCCCAATTATCCCAAAACCCAGCTTTGGTCTTTCTTCCACCCCATGCCTGGCCAAGGGATATTTGAGGAATTAAAAATCCTGTAATAAGGAAAAGAATTACTATATATTTAATTTCCTTTTTCACTATTTTGTTATTAATAATCTTCATTCAATATTCCCTTTCAATTTATTTAAACTTTTTCTATTTTAAAAAGTTACAAAACTTAAGCATCTTATACTTTATATGGCATATTTATTATTTTCTTCTTCTAAGCAATGGTGATTTCATTCCCATTCGTCTATAGTACCTTGTGTCCCTTGGTTTGTTATTAATTTTATAAGTCAGGCCAAGAGAGATATAAGAATAATAATCATTATCATTTTTTCGGGTACTGCCGTCAAGATGATCATTATTCATTAATCTTGCTGTAGCCTCAATATTTACATCAAATGAGTAACTTATTCTATAATATGCACCGCCGCCTAAAAGGTATAAAAATTCGGGTGATTCGGATGAAACCAGTATATCTTCTTTTTCAGGATCATCAAAAACCAGTTTTGTATCAAATGTAAGCTGACCTGCACCCAATTTTGCATAAAGGAAAAATCGGGAATTATTATTGGGCATTAACAAATTAACCAAATTTACAGTTGTATTTATCGTCCATTCCTTTATTTTGGCTTCAAAATAAGAGCTGGAGTTACTTCCCTTTAAAGTTCCCCATATCATCTGATAATTCATTCCAAAGACAGGTGATATTTTCCGATTGATCATAAATCCATAAGCCCACGCACCCTCTTTAGATAATTTTTGAGTTAATTCATCATCGTACAGACTGACTTCTCCAAAAAAGGATGTTTTTCCACCATTTACATTCACCGACCAATCTTTCAATAATATAGCAATCTTTGGAGGAGGCTTTTGGTATTGACCAAATGCATTTCCCTGAATTAAAAATATTAAAGTCAGGAAAATTATATTCCACAATATGAGGAAAACTATATTGGCTCTTTTGTTTCTCTTTTTCATTTCAAGCCGATTGCTTACAAATATTTAAAAATAAAATTGGGGAAAAGGATATTCAATGTTTATACCAAAGATCATAATGCATTGAAAATCCAATCTATACAGGAGGAAATTAAAAGGTAAATATAAATTTATAAAAAGATAATTTGTGCAAACATATGGTTAAAGACTTGACAAATAATATATTAGATAATATTATATGCTAAGTTCAAAGCAAATAATTCTCCACTTTCGTAGGAATAATATCAATTTGATGGAATTTTCAGAATACACTGGTATGGTTTAATTGACAACTAACAACTTCCTGCCGTAGTTATCTTTTTCTTTCGCTCAATAAGAATAATTTGCTTGCCGTCTTCTTCAAGCCGTGGGTTCCCCTCATTAATTAATAAATTATCTTTCATAAATTCAGCAAAGTTTACAATCGGCTGTTCTTTAATATATTCAGGATTTTCAGACTTTTTGTATTCATGAATTCTTTATTGAAAATATAGTCAAATCCTCCCTATAATATTTTTATATTATCAAATCCAAGTTGTCTCAAAAACATCCAGGAGCCATTCGCTTCCAGTTGACTATTCCTATAAAGAACTACTTCTTTTGAATTATTTTGCATTTCCTAAATTGAAGAAATGCTTTCATCAGTCAAAATCTCCGAAACCGGAATGTTAAAACCCTGAATAGACACCAAAAATAATGATCAACAACCACCCGCAACAACACTCTTTTTCTTTCTGCGTTTAGGAATCACTTTTTGAGGCTGTTTTTCAACTGTGGAAGATACATTATTATCACCTGAAATTTCCTGAAAAATTTGAGCATAATCATATTTGGCTTTCTCGGCATAATAAACCGAATCAACAGCAATATTTGCAGAGTCATTTCGTAGGATAAAATACTCGTACCCACCGGCAAGGACTTTAATATTATTAATACCTAATTGAGCTAGTAACAACCAGGGGCCATTTGCCTGTGATTGGTTATTACCATAAAAGATAATTGTTTTCCCGCTTTCATTAATTTTTTTAATTATCTCAAAATTTTCATCCTCCAAAATACTATTGAGTGGAATATTTATTGCTTCATCAATGTGGCCAATCAGAAAATCATAAGGGCTTCTTAAATCAATGAGTTGATAATGCTGGTCTTTCCTTGACACAATTTTTGCCATTTCATAGGGTGTGATTTCCTCCTGTTCCTCTAATATTGTTTCTAATGTTGCCTGTGCATCAAGTGTAAAAACATATTTCGGGCGGGAAATGGTTATCAGCCCAACAATAATGACGATGGTAAAAACCAATACTGAAATTGTTAACCGTTTGGGATCTCTTTGATGAACCATAGAATGTAGTTTTTATAACTATTTATGTATTAGAAACTATTATTATATTTTATCTTCTGTTTGTCAATTTTGAATTTCTGTCATTTGAATTTGTTTCGGATTTAGATATTTGGATTTTATTTCATTATTTGTCATTTGGATTTTCCATTTTTTGAATTTTCTTTCATTAACATCCCCCTGCCGCTACTGATTTCTTTTTCCGTCGTTTTACTACTACAGGTTTAGCTTTCGAATCATCCGTCCGGACGATTATGTTGCCCCCTGCAAAATAAGTACATGCTCCCCTTCTGAATTCATACAAATCAATTTCAT
>JAIOTR010000045.1 GCA_021106665.1 Bacteroidales bacterium | reverse complement strand
GATACCTGTGATATAACATTCAAACCACTGCTCCTGATTTCCAAATGGACTTTTCATCCCTTCGGTGGGATCGTGATTTAATGGACAAAACCTTTAGTCCCGGAGCAATGGGTCAAACACTGATGAAACAATACCTTTGGGCACAGGATATGCTCGGCACATTTCATAATTCGGATGAAGAAGAAGTTGTTCCCGATGGAACAAATTCACCAAACTCAATTGGAAGTCCTAATTTCGACCCCAATAACAACATTAGAAGCTATTGATTTTACAGGGAAAAGAGTACAAACTATTTTAGACGGCAAATTACCTGAAGGGCAATTTACGACTCAATGGAATGTGACTGAATTGCCGGCAGGCATCTACCATGTCCGTATTGTTGTTGAAGGATCAGGTGCAGTTGCTAAAAAAGTGGTTGTATTGTAACCCTTATAAAATTGGATTGCACTTAATTTTATCAAAATAAATTTGAATTTTTTAAGTAGTACAAAAACCAATTGCATTAAAAATTGTTTTAAAATCACAGGGATATTGACCCTGTGATTTTATTAGTAATTTTATACACTTCTTTCGGTATAAATTCCAAAATCAAAAAATGAAGATAATTTCAACAGCTACCCTACGCACTCTAATTGAGAATGGCCGTGCACGGTTTATTGATATACGTTCGGTTGATGCTTACAACGGATGGAGTTTGCAAGGAGAATCGCGGGGAGGTCATATTAAAGGTGCTAAAAGTTTACCCTTTAAATGGACGAAATATATTGACTGGATTGAAATCGTCAGGTCTAAAGGCATTTTGCCCGAACATCGTCTTATAATATAAGGGTATGATTCTCTTGAAGCCGAACAGGTTGCCCGGTTTTTTAAGAATGCAGGGTACAAGGATATTTACATCTATAATTCGTTTGTTGATGAATGGACAGCGAATCCTGAACTACCTATGGAACACCTTGAAAGATACCGGCAACTTGTATCCGCACAATGGGTTAACTCCCTCATTCCCGGGGATAATCCGCAACACTACTGTGATTTTATACGGTAAATTTTTAGCGCCAAATATTCTGATCAATAATTCAGAACTTGGTAAAATTTTTAAAGAACAAAGAACCTCTGAATTGGAAGTTTGGAAAACAAGTTTACACAATCCCAACTTTGCTGATTTTGCTAATAATTGTGGTGCACTCGGTATCAGGGTTGAAAAAAGGAAAGACCTTGAAGATGCCATGCAAAAAATCAATGATCATGATGGTCCGGCTCTTTTAGATGTTGTTTGTGATGTAACACTTATCTAAATTTACCTCTATGGAAATCTCTTTTGAACTTTGGTACCTTTTACCTGTTTCAATTCTCATTGCAACCATTGCCATGTCGAGTGGTATTGGAGGCGCCGTTTTTTTCTCGCCACTATTTATGTTGGCCTTGAAACTCGATCCAATAGTTGCAGTTGGTACAGCCCTGCTAACAGAGCTATTTGGTTTTTTATCGGGACTTAATTATTTACCTCATGGTGAAGGAAGAAAGGGAAAAACGAGAATCTGAACGTAAAGAGGAATACAAAATCAATTATGAAAAACTGCTTGTTGATAAGCAGGGCAATGAATACAGGTACACGGTTTGCCATAAAGATATGGGACGTTTTTTTGCCGGAATCGGGGGTGCATTCATTGGAATGATATCAGTTGGACTTGCTGAGTTACAAGAATACCATCTCGTTGCAAAGTGTAAAGTACCAGCTCCGGTTGCCCTTGCTGATAACATAATCCCCAGAAGAATAAATGTAAATGCGATAAATCGTTTCTTTTTAAAAAGTGAAAATACCCCGAAAGCTATAAACAAAAAAGCAAAAATGAACAACTGAATGATCATAACTCAACTAATTTGAAATAATACTTAAACGATTCACACAAATAAACACAAAAGATTTGATATAGTTGCGTTCTATTTAATCAATTGTATTTAATTCAAACAATCAAATCAAAGTTTGATGATCTTTTCAACTTGATAATCCTTATTCAAAATGATATATAAATAATAAATCCCGGGATTTAAATCGCTTATATCAAGATTAGTATTTCTGTTAATGTGGTGAAAGACTTTTATAACCTTACCGTGATGACTGGAGATGTAGATTTTAATTTCTCCCTTAAGTCCTTGTATAGCTATTGTTTCAGTTGCCGGATTTGGATAAACCATTACCTGTGAAATATGTGATCTGGAATTTATATCTGTAGTAAACGGAACCAAAAATGTTTCGCTTTCACCTATCAGTTCGATATCGTCAATGGCCAATCTGCCGGTTTCAGAATGATCATATGTTCCGAAAATAAACCGGATGGTTGAAAGGTCATACACATTCAGATCAGGATAAAAAAGGGAAAAGTCGCTTAAGCGTATAATTATTGTTTCAAACTCATTGGCCCATCCACCACTCCTTTGATAAGGCTGATTGATCAATCCGTAATTTTTAGTTGAAACGGAAGCAAAATTTCCTTCATTATCCTCAAGATAAACAAGAAATGAGAGGCCATTATCCAAAAGGTCAGTATTGGGATGCCTGGTTCCCTGGCATACTCTGAATGAGAGATATTCATACCTGACCGAATCCAGAAATACCGGGACTTCAATACTGTAGTAACATGGTTCATTCTCTTGCCAGTCAAAAATTACAGATCTTGGATCATCACCCAATTTACTCCGGGTGAATCCGTTTGATTGTTGATTGCCGGTCCAGTTAAATGACTGGTCGTTATCCCGCATTTCAATTTCAAAAATATTATCCACATTGTAACTGACCGAAGTTCCTGAACTGCTTTCGCCAAGGCTATAATTAGTCTGGTAATCATCAATGACCAATTTATAACTATCCTCCTTTAATTTGAATTCTTTAGCCAGGAAAACAGAATCGGGTATGCCCATGGGATGGAATTCATCATACATTCTGGTGAAATATTCTTTTCCTGCAGGATTCTCATTCAGGTATAACTCCATCAATGGCAGCAAATAAGATTTTACTACGAGATGTGTATTTTCTTTTCCAATTAACCCGGGAGCCAGGGGGTCAACCCACTGATTACATTCTGGCCCGCAACCATTAAGATCTGTATGCCCTGCTCCATGGATATAGGTTAGTTGCCGATTACCTTTGCTTCTTTCAAAAACCGAAAAACTTTGTTGCCAACCACCTTCAGGTGCCGCAAAAAGAGAGCAATCCGTATCGGCTCCGGCTGAGAATAGATGGAAATTGGTCGTTCCCGGATCGACATGCTGTTTTGTTAACCATGCCGTAGGTGCAAAAGGGCATAAAACTTTAATGTCCTCCAGTTCAAAGTTATCAGGAAAATATTCATTATTCATTACACGGGTAAAAGCCCTTACAATTCCTTCGCCTCCTGTACTGTGGCCAAGAAAGGCAATTTTATTGTGGTCAATGTGACCTTCAAATATACCGTTGAAAATATTGCTTTGAGCACCAATGAAATGATCAGTATTATTTAAAGTGGTAAGGGATGCAGAATGAGTGGCTGCCGGTCCTCCACTGCCGACATCATTGGCATGGATGATAACAATGTATCCATATGATGCCAGATGTTCGCCAATATAATCGTACATGAAATAGTCATATGTCCAACCATGACTAACTATGATCAGTGGCAGTTCTTCGAGTGATCCAATATTTTGTGGATAATAGATCCTCTTATTTAACCAGGCATTCCCGTCATAATAATTATTTACAACAGCTTCTAATGGACCGGGTTCCGCTGTATTATGGACTTTATAAAAACCGGCAGTGGTATTATCCCATCCATCAATTATATCTCCGGGTGAGAGGGTATTATTATTATCAACATCCAGGATAATGTCATATCCTATGCCAAGGGAAAATCCATTTTGATCTTGCAGTTCAGAAGACTGATTAAGTATAAAAATGTTATCCTGTATACTTGTTTCGCTAACCGTAATTTGCTGAGGATTTCCCCTTACATCTTCAAGAAATGGGTTTAGAACAAGGCTGTCGGGTGTTTTTGATTCAATGATAAAGACACTGATATTTTGATTGATAAGATTTGGAAACCGAAAAGGATCTACACCAAGGTATACGGTATCATTTGTTTGAAAATTATTGATGTAGTAAAACCAGGGAATATCTTCTAATGGTTTCCCTGCAAGCGGTGTATTGATAATCTGGGCATCTGCCTTACTTGCCAGGAAAATAAATATTAATATGCAAACATATTTCATGCTTATGATAAAATGGTAATAAGCTGCTAAACGTAGCTCATTTAAAAGAACGTAAAGATAATGAATAAAATATGCCCGTTAAAATAGATATTGGTTTTAATAATACTTTCCACATCATAAAACTCGCCGTTTTTGAAATATTTTAATCTGCCAAGATTCTCCACATAAGCCATTCCGTCGGGAGAAAAGCGGTATCCGCAGGCCTGTAAACTTTACCATACTGGCGTTTGTATTTTACGTCACCTATCTTTTCTTTCCAATTGAACAGGCTTTGCTTTGTAATCCAGTGTAAGAACGGATGCTGGATTTTTCCATACCCGGCAAACAGGTTTTTCTGATCGTTTCATTCCTTCCTTTTCACTATCAATCGAATAGAAATAAGTTCCATCCTTATGCTGAAATTCATAAAGCGGTACAAGCATAGGTGATAAATACTGTTTCCATAATTCACCCGAACGCTTTCCTGTAAATACCCCGGTATTCCCATCTTTAATTTCATGATATTCTCCATTCAGGTTTCCAGATTTTAAAAAGGCTTTTATCGTGAAAGTTTCCTGGTTGGTTGTATCTTTTATGAATAACTCTAATTGATTATTCTGCAAGAATCCTTTTTCAATTTTCAGATGATCATTGATTATTTTTCCTTTTACCAGCTTACCATCAGTTTCGAGTTCCAAAGTAAAAGGATAATCATCAGTCAGACATTCCCATGTTCCGTCCAGTGTGTTTTCATCCAATTCAGGCAATCCAAAAAAAAGCAGATTCTCTACCTCTCTTTGATCTCCGGATGTTTTCACCTGAAGCCTGATTTTACCTTTCTTTTTTTCTGCAAAAACAGGGATCAAGCCTTTTAATTTTCTATCAGGAGGAACAGCGAAAAAGGGAATATCTTCAATCAGCTGCCAAGCATCCATGGAATCAACCATTTCACGTTGCTGGTAAAGGTATTTTGTCTTATTATTTTTTATCCGGTAAACAGGTGCAGGTAAATAAAGCAGGGAATCACTCAGATCAAGGCGGTACATGATCTGGTTGTAATCGTAACGTGGAGTTTGTTCGGGATTACCTGAAAAACTATTGGTATAAGTACCTTCAAAATAGATCAGCCTGCCGTTTTGCTGATCGAAAAGCGGATGTTGCCCTACATTATAAAAGGTATAATTATCGTGGGTAACAATTTTCCGTGCATAAACCCAGGGACCGGTGGGTGTATCGCCCTCCACGTACCATACTTCCCCCAAATACGAAGTTCCCCACACCTGTTGCAGGATCATGACCCACTTCCTCCGGAAATCATTCCAGAAAACAGAACCGGAATGTGAGATGATCGGGTTTCCGGTCTGGATATCGCACAGGTTGAACCATGTTTCACCAGCTTTTAGCTCACCTTTCTTTTGTAGGAATTGTTCTTTTTTGGCATTCAGAGGTTCAGTGTTGGTTTTCCAGCAATAAATAGGGTGGCCATCAGGTCCACGGTCAATTTTTAAGTGAGTGGTGTCATAGCGACTTCCTTCAGTCAGGCAGGTATAGGCTTCATAAGTTGACAAGTCAGTAACATGTTCCATGTCAGCAATTACACGAAGTGAATATTGTGTTGAAAAAGAAAAGTACAGGTATTCCTGTCCGTTTACCATCGCTCTGAAAGAATGTCCGTCCGGGAAAAGTGGGGAATTCAATTCAAATCGCACAAGAGGCTCAAAGAGTTCAGTGGTTTCATTAAATATTACCAATCCATGCTCATAGTTTTCTGCCAGATTTTTAACCCTGGTATATGAACCAATCAGTTTATCATTTCCTGATTTGCCTTTTAATGTCGTTAGCCAATGCATCCAGACAAGACCTGGCCCCTCCAACGGGCACATT
>JAIOTR010000461.1 GCA_021106665.1 Bacteroidales bacterium | reverse complement strand
CTATACCAATGTCGTAAGGAACCCAAAATAATAAGCGAAAATTCAATGAACTGTCGCCAAAATCTTCGAACAATGCACGGGGTGGAGGTTCCTTTAAGGTGTCTTCATTTTCCATGGCTACTTTTTTAAGTATTTCAAGGACTATGTTAGGATCAGAACCATATGAAGTTCCCACTTTGATCTCTATCCTTCTTTTGTTATCAGAAAGGGTCCAGTTGATCAGTTGATTCGATATCAGGTTGCCATTGGGAACTATCACTTCAGCACCATCATAAGTTTTTACATTACTCGACCGGATACCAATCCGGTTTACCCGTCCAAGTAAATTTTCTACTTCAATGGTATCACCAACCTGTAGTGGCCTTTCATAAACCAGGATCAAACCGGAAATAAAATTGTTAACAATATTTTGAAGTCCGAAACCAATACCCACACCTAAAGCTCCGGCCAGCAAGCTAAATTTTCCAAGTTCGATGCCCCCTGCCGATAGCGCAAACATAAACCCAAGAATAATGAGAAAATAGCGAATAGTAACAGAAATGGCTGCAGGAACTCCCCGGGGAAGTTTTGAACGTTTTAATAAAATATCTTCGATAACTATTTTTAGTAAACCGGTAATTAAAAAGGTGACAAGTAAGATCAATATTAAAGCGAAAATACCCCCAATGGTAATGTTTAAAGTCCCAACGCTTCTTTCCTGAAGGAAAAATTCAGTAATAGAGTCGAAGATTACACGTGAAACTTCAAAAGATACTGTAAGGAAAAAAAACCAGTAATAAATAATGAGGATGTTAATGACCTGTTTTGCCCTTTTTTCTATAATATCCCAATAGTTATCCAGGATAGCACTTTTGCCTGCTTTACCTATCTTCACCAGTGCACTTATAAGTACAATAGTTATTTTATAAAGTCCGTAAAGTACGATTGTAAATTCAGGGACATGCACTCCTGCTTTAACCAACAATACGGACAGGTCGAGGTAGCCGAAAAAGTTGGCAAAAAAGGACATAAAATAAAATGTAAAAATAAACAATGCCAATAGCCATGTAACTTTATTTTCGAGCGTACTCTCTTTAAATTTATACCAGTAAACAGGTTTTAAGTAATTGATCATTAACAACATACCCAGAACTGTTTCGAACAATATAAAATACCTCGCAACATTTCCAAAATACCAGAAAATGATCTCCAGATTATTGATAATCAGTAAAAGGATTACTTTAGAAATGAATACTTTGTTAGCACGATCGATGAAATCCGACAGAATATATCGCATATTTATCAGCAAAATCAATGTAATTGTAAGGCCGATAAGTAAGGGATGATAAGGGAACAACAGGTGGAAAAAAACAAGTATCAATGAAATTGGAGTTAATACCGGAAACTTTATCAATATCCGGACAATGCTTTTATGGCCAGGTTCAGAATCATCAAAATTTAGCTTAATATATCGATAGCGTAATAAAAAAAAGAAAATTATTATCATTAGCACGCCTATCCAAAATGTACCCATGCTTTCTGTTTCAAGATAATTTTTCAAGGTTTTCGCATTTTCGTGCCGTACTTTGTTCAATTTTGCACTTACCGGAATAAAATCTGATTGTACCACTTTTACTTTCCACATAGGTAGTGATACTGCAATGAACAGGCTGTCGCGCAAATGCTGTTGGAGTAGGTTGACTTCTTCAATAATATCGTTACAAAAAGAGGTCATATCTGTAATATCATCTTCCAGTATAATGTATTGCCTCTTTTGTATTTGCAAATCTGTCCGGATTCCACTGGCCCTGGTTATGATTTCCCGGATTCTGTCTTTTGATTCTTCTGGTTCATTAATATATTTATCGCTTTCGAGTGTTAAATCCCAAACTTGTTTTATTTTGTTCAAATCAGCAATGTTTTCCTGTACTAACTTAACCCTCCCGTTAATCTCAGCTTGCCATCCACTTAGTTTCAGATGAAATCCCTCCCATGAGCGGTAGGTGCTTTCCAGAAAATACTTCGATAGGTGGTACGGATTGTAAGTTTTAAAATCATGGGCTTCATTTTCAAGGAATATTTTATAATCCGTAAAAAGGGAATCGATTTCCAAAAACCTGGCATCAGGTTCTAAACCATATTCCATTTTTGTGAATTTTTTTTCAACCCGCTCAGTTTCATAATTAATATCGATCAGTTCAATGGTTTGTGGAACATTTGTGGAAGTTGAATCCTGTGCTGATTGAGGGTTGCCTGCCTGGATATGCTGCAGGAACAGGAAATTTATCAATGCCAGTAATAGTATGAAAGTAATTTTTTTCCTGATCATGTTGTAAATTGATTGTAGATTAAAACCTTTATGCCTATGAAAATACAAATATAAATAATTCACATTGATAAATTGTTTTTATAAAATGATCTTAAATGAGATCCACAATGCAATTTTCAGTATATATATCCATTTTTTAAATGATACTGATTAATATAAGGAAATGCCTATATTTGCTTTCGGTTCTCATAATCAGATATGAAGATTTTTCATTGGATAATTGCTTTTTTAATTTTGAATGTGAGTATTTTCTCTCAGTCTTTATTTTGTGCTGAAGATCAGGAAATGGATACTTTACTTGCACAACTCTCCAATTCAAAAGAGGACACTACAAAAATCAATCTTCTGATAAAACTTTCGGAATCTACAAGTTGGTCTGTTATAAAGTTCTCAGAAAAATATGCCAGACAGGCTTTACAATTATCGCAACAAATAAGTTATGAAAAAGGACTTGCATATTCCAAGTTCAGGCTGGCATTAGTTTTTATTTCATTCGATTTCAAATTGACTGAAGAATTAATATTAGAATCCCTTGAACATGCCCAACATCTGCAAGATAGTTTATTGATCGCAAGAATTTACAATGCCATTGGAGTACTAAAATACAATTTAAAGGAACCTGATGATGCCTTGTCGTATTATAATAAATCACTACAAATTTATATAGATCACAATCAGGATTCACTTACTGCCGGAGTTTATAATAATTTGGCGAATATTTATAATGAATTATCCAACGATAGCCTTTCAAAAGCTTATTACCTAAAAGCAGCTGAAATTAATTCGAGAACAAAGAATTTTGTTTGGCTTGCTATTAATTATGCCAATATTGGTTATGACTTGACAAATAAAGGTAAACTTGAGGAGGGATATTCTTATTTAACAAAAAGCCTTGATATTGCAAAAAACAATAATTTCCCCCGTCTTTTGCCTGCAATATATAATAATATTTCCCACTATTATTTTAAGAAGTTTGATTATACAGAGTCAATAGTTTATGCCAAGCTTGCATTGAAAATAGCCAGAGATCAGGTAAACCGCTTAAAAGAAAGAGAGGCATTGGGAAATTTAAAAGATGCCTATTTTAAGGAAAATGATTTACTAAATGCTTTTAAATATGCTGAGTTGATCAGTAAGGTCAACGACTCGATAAATAAGTACAACAAATTGAAAGAATTGGATTTGTTGGAAATGAGGTATAAATTTGAAGAAGAACGAAAAGCACAAAAACTGGAAAGGGAGCTTCTTGAAGCAAAACATTCCAGAAAAGAGCTTATTTATATTTTAATTATTTTGGGTGCGGGACTTGTAATAATCACTATTGTATTTCTATATATGTTGCAGCATAATAGAATACGAAGAAAAAGCCTGGAACAGAAAACTATACTTCTGGAAAAGGAAAACATATCAAAGGAGCTTGAGATTAGAAATAAGGAATTGACAACAAATGTAATGTACTCTATCCAAAAAAATAAGGTACTTACAGAGCTTACAGAAGAATTAGTAGAAATTGAGAAAACAGCCGTAAAAGAAGAAACCCGGAAAGCCATTCATAAAATTTCAAAAAAAATCCATAAATCAGTAGATGCAAACGCATGGGAAGAATTCGAGATCCGCTTTCAACAGGTTCATACGGAATTTTATGAGACCCTTGCAGCGAAACATACCAA
>JAIOTR010000067.1 GCA_021106665.1 Bacteroidales bacterium | reverse complement strand
CTCTCGCCTTTAATGTTGCACCGGTTTTTGAGTTGTAACCTGGGGAACTACCAGGGTTGGAGCAGCCGGAAGATTCATAATTAAAATAAAATATCCATTGATTTCGGTCGCTGGCTGATGCTGTACCACCGCAATGATCAGCTGTTAAAAAATACGGAGTCCCATCCTCAAGAGTATTATTTACAAGCGATCCGGTGCACCAATACCAATAATAACCTTCTTTAAAAAGTATTCGGGCAACACCCCTTTTTTCATCCTGCCAGTTATCTCCTTCAGGTGAGCAATTTACATTAACTTCGCACCATTCCGAGTCCCCAAAATCTTCTGAGTTGTTCAATAAAAATGATACATTCCTGTATGCATATGCTAAATCCGAAATACTCAGTTCTGCAAGTTCATTGGTAAACTCCGGCTCATAATATTCAATAATTATAGCATCACCTTTGATAAGTTCAGTTGAAAATATACCGGTTTCATGATTGTTCATGGATGTGAATGCGCCCAAAACCATTGACTTTTCTTCATTGTAGAGATATAATGTCCCACCATCGGGCAAATGAAATGCATCAAACTGAACATTAAGGGCAAGGGCTTCGTCACAGATCAATTTCACCCTCCAGATTTTTCCTCCCGGTTCGATTTTCTCCCATGAACCAGAAGTGTAAATATCAATATTTACAGGTACATTGGCTGCTATTCGCTGTGGAAAATTATTTTCATCATTTTCTATATCCTCCTGGGTAAATTCAGTAATATCAGGAGCAGTTAAATTAATGATTTCAAAATTATCAGATAAGCCAATAGCTCTAAAGCTTAAAGGAATTCCTCCCAAGTTTTCCTGACTTATCCCGTTGTTGGTAAAAAAGAATAAAGTTAAAACGACAATAAAATAATATCTCTTCTTCATGATTTTATAATGTTAATGCAAATTAAGGATTATATGTCCTAAGCAGACCTGATTTTTTGATCTGCAAATATAAGTATTTATGTATCTTAATATTAAAAATAAGGGAAATTCTGATGTAAAAAACAAACAAGCCCTTGTTATATTAACAAAGGCCTGTTTAGGTAAATATAACTAAAATCATTTAATGAAAACTTTCCTAGTTATCAGATTTCCTTCGGTTTGAACCTTTACCAGATAATATCCGGTTTCGTTGGAAATTTTGATCCTGCATATCCCTGCATCGGAAATAAACTGTTTAATAATTTCCTGCCCCATTATATTGTAAACAACTACCTCCTTTTTTTCTTTATTTGAAGATTTGACATAAATCATATCTCTATGCGAATAGATAACCATATCACCATAGTTGTATTCATCCAAACCAAGAGGATTACTGAAATGGATCAGGAATCTTTGATCAGGTTGCATGGGTGTGTAATCAAACGTATAGATGAAATTGCTGGATATTTTCTGAATGCTACCTTCCTGCAAATCTTCCAGATAGGGTATCTTGCTGAAACCTGAAAGTTGAGTAAAGGTTCAAAAGAAAGTTCCGGGAGCAGGTGCATTAAAAGCTAATGGGATAACCAGTTCATCTACAATAGCTGGTAATGTATTAACTGCAAAATCAGTATTTCCAAAGGTTGTATAAACCTGGGGATAATCACTGGCAAAAAGTTTAAAGGCATCAAAATTTCCATCAAAGTCTTCGGTAGATTCTTGAACGAATCGAATGACCGTTTCGTCAGATAACCCCATACCATCAGCTTGAATACGTATGAATGGATTCTGGATAGAAAATTCCGGATTGCCACTACTCTTGTAATAGGCCTGGTTGCTGTGAATACGTGCCGTGTTTGAAACTCCTAAGGTTCCGTTGGCTGAAGCATGTACAAAGAATCCCTGCATCGGTGGTATTTCATTGGTCCCGCTATTGACCCCCACACCAGGAGTTTCTCCCCCTGCACCAATGTAATATTGATAATTGTTGAGTCCTCCGGCACCGCTATAATAATAAATGGTATTATTCACATTGGTTTTTGTCCAGCTGACGGCATCCCAGTCAAGAGATGAGGGATAGGGATTTCCTACAAGATTCCATCCATAATCGCTTTGAGTAGCATTTCTGGTTACCGGGATATTAAAGGGGCCATTATTTGGTTGTCCCTGGAAAATAACTAATGCTGGATTGGTCGGCACCCATGCCGAATAACCCTGCATAATATTCAACGAAATACCAGTCGGTACAATGTTAACCCAATCATCCAGGGATTCATCAAAGGAATAGAGGTAATAACCGGTAAACACTCCCGATTGCGCTCCTGCGACAGGCGACGAAACAAAATGCCAGTTGTTGTAGGTCAGATAAAGCTGAACATCCGGAGGAATTGCAAAGTTGGAAGTTCCATTATCTATAAATGATGCCATTCCAGATAGATCAGCCATAAACTGGGCATTACCAAAAACATTTAAAGTATTTCCCGAACTGTTAGTGAAATATGCACCGGGATTAATGGTGAATGCATTTTGAACATCAATACTGCCATTAGTAGAAATAAGAGCGTTTGTTTTGTTTATTGTTAGATTGTTAAATATTTCCAGACCCGATGTGCTAAAATAAAGCTGTACATCGTCAATGTACCAATAATCGATACGATTTAGTCTGCCATCAAATACAAAAGCTATATAGTAATTTGCAGCCCCAACGCCTTCTGAAGTTGTTAATGTTACACTAATAGGTGTTGCAGGGATATTAGCAGTAGGAGAAACCGACCATCCGGCATCATTCCAATTTACCCCATCCGTGCTGTATTGAACTTTTATTATTGTACCGGTTTGTCGATAATCAACACTATGCGTAAATGATAAGGTAAGAGAAGTTAAACCTGTTGTATTAACAGGGTTATGATACATCCTTCTGGTAGCAGTAATATTAGCTCCTCTTGTAAATACTGCTTCAGGAGAGATACTACCTGCGTTGCTGGATGCACTTTGGCCAAATTGACCAGCACCACCTGCTACATCACCATTCCAGTTGCCGGGCCAGGCAATAAAATTTTCATTGATTAAATAAGCCGGGCCTCCGGGCGGGGCATTAATAGCTGAATTATTTGTACCAATAAACTCAAGGGTACTTTGTCCGGGGGTAAAGGTGGCATTGTTTGTCCAGTTTCCTCCAAGGTAAATATTTGGGATTCCTGTTGGATCTACATAAAAAGTATTTCCTGGAGAAATGGTCAAATCACCTGTAACTGTTAATTCAGTATATCCACTGCTCATATTTAAACTGTTACAGTCTGTTCCAACAATCAGATTTCCTGTTTTGGTCGGCCACCTTATTGCAGCCGGTGTTATAGAAACAGCCGTTGATGAAATAGGAATTTCCTCATTATCCCAGTTGGTTGTGGTATTCCAATCAATTGAAGTGG
>JAIOTR010000162.1 GCA_021106665.1 Bacteroidales bacterium | reverse complement strand
GTTGAATCGGGATCACCCGAATCAATACATGGCGATTTGGAATTGTTCTCTTCAGGAAAATCAATCCATAATAAACGGTAGTCATTATTGTCCGCATCAACATATAAAGGATCATGATCAATATTCCCTATACCTGTATAGCCACCTTTTACATCAGAATATTTTACAATGGGGAGTTCGGCTGCAGCAACTATTTCTTCCGGCAGATTATTCCAAATAATAGAGTTTTGTATTTCATTGTGAAATGGGTAATAGCAACTTGAAAATAGTCCTCCTCCGGAATCTCCAGCAATATTATCACTTATGGTACAATTAATTAATTCTAAATCCCCATCAAAGATCATTGCACCACCTCCAATGACATAGGCCATATTTTTCGCGATCAGACAATAATTAAATGTAATGTCGGACATGAAGGAGCAGTTAATTCCTCCACCATTTTCAGCGCTATTGCCAATAATCTTTACATTATTAAATTCCCCACCTGCCATTTCACAATAAATTCCACCACCATTTGTTGCCTCATTCCCGCTTATTTCAACATTTTCAAAATATACATTGGCATCGTCAGAAATATTAATTCCGCCACCATTGTAGGAGGTTATATTATTTAATATTTGCCCATTGATAAATGTGGCTCCATCGTCACTTGAGCTGTTTCCTGAAATCAGGATTCCACGACCCTGGTTCTGTTCAATTAAAAAGTTTGAAACATATGGTGCTGAGTTTTCTGAGTAAAATCCAGTTGAGTTATTTTCTAAAATATGAATGTTTTCAATAGTAATATTTGAAAATGTGTATAATATAATTCCGCCATTGTTATAACGAAATACAGAGTTGGTTAAAATCAAATTAGGATATGTGAAGCAGGTAATTCCGCTTTGTTTGCTAAATTCAATGATGCAATAATCCATCAATGAATTTTCTGCGAATCCGGAGTTTAATCCATTAAATGTGATTCCATTCCAACCAATATGGTTGCCTAAATAATAACCGGTGGTATCTTCAATTGTAAAAATAATATTTTCATCTGGAGTTCCGGTTGCATCTAATTTACCTTCAATCTCAAAATTGTATTGTCCCTGAAAGATCACTTCTACGCCGGACTTGATGGTCAATCTGTCATCAGGCGCTAAAGTAATATCTCCCTCAATTAAATAAGGACTTCCCGCAAGTTCCCAAATACCGGCAACATTGCCATCAGGAATGATGGTTTGCGAGTTTAGGTTTAAAAACCCTATCAGAAATAGTAATAATGTAGTTCTTGTTTTCATGTAGATTTTGTTTTAAGTGTAAGAATGCTTTGAGTAGCCATTCATAAAAACACTTTTTATACCTTACCTTGTTGGATTTGGGAAGCCAAAAACTATGCTACCATTACATCATTGATTTTTTTCAATATAGGTGGGAATTTGAATCAACGAGCCTAAATACTTAATATAGATGTAATTACGTGTATAACTAATACATGTTAAAATTTACATTTATGCGAATATTGAAATGAAATGAAATATTGAAAAGTTCCCAATATGGGAATGATTATTGCCAGATTTTCCAAAAATCCAACAATATTCTCAATACAATTCTGGACAGAATTTGGATTTTTATAACAAATGTTGCTTTGTTAAACTTTATTAAGGAATAAAAATTTGGGAAGAAGGGTGGAGTTTAATCAAATGTTAACTCTGCAAAATAAGATTCGTTTTCCAGTACTTCTTTTGCTTTTAAGAATCCTTCATCTATCTGGGTCATTATCTGAAAATAGGAGTTGAATTCAAACAAGTTACCTGCAATCAAAGCCTTCAGCTGATATTTTAAAAGTATTTCTGACTGTTCAAGTTCTTCTTCTTTGGGTTCAATCTCATTTTCTTTTGCAAAGGCTATAAACTCCTTCATAAATTTATCATCAATATGGAAGGAAACCAAAAACTGGTTAAAATCAGAATAATTATTTGTGAGTTCTTCTCTCTCCCTGTCAATAAACTCTAATGCGAAATCCCTAAAGACTCCTTTGCTGAGCAAGTCTACATATAAGTCTGTAATCCTTGTAGAATCCCATGGTACAAAAATATCAGGCATGATGCCACCTCCTCCGTATACCAAGCGGTTTTTGGGCGTATAATATTTCAGTGAATCAGGAAAATCGATTTTGTCTTCATTGGTGAGTTCACCGCCTTCCAATCGTGACAAAAGGTCCTTGTAATATTTTTCATAACCTTCGTCATATGGTTTTTGTATACATCTTCCTGTAGGTGTGTAATACCTTGCAATAGTAAGCCTTATAACAGAACTGTCGGGTAGATAATAGGGTCGTTGAACCAATCCTTTTCCAAATGATCTTCTACCAACGATCAAACCCCTGTCCCAATCCTGCACTGCTCCGGCGACAATTTCACTCGCTGAAGCCGAACCTTCATCTATTAAAATAACCAGTTTGCCTTCTTCAAATTCACCCCGGAAGCTTGACTTATATTTTCTTCTTGGGCTTGAACTGCCTTCAGTATATAAAACCAATTTTCCCGGACCTAAAAATTCGTCAGACAGATCAATAGCAACATCAAGATACCCGCCGGAGTTTGTTCTAAGATCGAGAATCAGGTTTTGCATTCCATGGTCTTTCAGCTCTCCGATTGCTTTTCGAAATTCATCCATCGAAGTTCTTGAAAACCTATTTAACTTAATATAACCAATTTCCTGATCGGCCATAAATGCCGCATCAATACTGTTGATCGGAATTTTGTCACGTGTAATGGTATACTCAATAAGGTTTTTTCTGCCTCTTCTAAATACACTAATCTGAACCTTAGTCCCTTTATCACCTCTTAATTTTTTAAACACATAATTGTTATCGAGAAAGCTACCTGTCGCACTTTCTCCATCAATGTTCACAATCTTATCACCGGCCATTATACCCAATTTTTCTGAAGGTCCTCCCGGTACAGGGGAAATAACGAGGATCGTGTCTTTAAGAATTTGAAAAGAAATTCCAATGCCTTCGAACTTTCCTTCTAAAGGTTCATTGGCTTTTTGAAGATCCTCTTTTGAAATGTATTGAGAATGGGGGTCGAGTTCCTTGAGTGTGGCAATAATTGCTTTTTCAACCAAATCAGGCTCCCAAACAGTATCAACATACGCCAAATTTATGATTTGAAGCGCAGAAGCAAATTTTTGAGTTGTGGCCTTAGGATCGGATTTTTGAGAAAAAGCGGGATTTGTAAATGTGATTATTATTAAAGATGAAATAATAAAGAAAAGAAAAATATTCGACGAAAATTTCATATTTATATACTTAAACAAGAAAGGCCTCTGTTACTTGTTTTATCAATTTTGTAAGCAAATATATTATAACTCAAATTTACAATGGAATCTTATACGACAAAAATAGTATAAAGATATATTTTTGCACATTCAATTTTTAGGTTCTACTTCAATTTTAATAGTAATAAATAACTTTCCGTTCATTCTAATGGTTTGTGGGCAATGCGAAAATGATAAAATGCAAAAATGCCTAAATATTTTTTAAATAATTAAATATTTGATAATAAATAATTTACAAATATATTTTTTGTTTTTTTCTTCTAAGGCAAAACATTTATTCAATCATTTAATCATTTAAGCATTTGTTAATATTCCACTAAATTAGTAGTAGTACCAGTTTTAGAATTGATAACTTTTACTTTGAACTCCTGATAAGCAGGACTGATTGAAAATTAATAATGAAGTTGTTAAAAGGGAAATACAGCAAAGAGGAAAAAAGAACATTTAAACTTCATCTGGCATATTCCATCCTCGAAGGGATTATTCTTGGAGTTTTGGCACTCAATGAATTTGTATTTATTAAAAGTTTAAAGGGCTCAAACTATGAACTCGGATTTTTATTCCAGTTCAGCATGATCGTATTTATTTTCCTCGTCTTCATAAATGAATTTATCAAACGATTGAAAAAAAAGAAAAAACTGCTTCGATGGATAGGTTTACTAACTCGTGGCCCACTTTTTTTATTGTTGTTTTTTCCTCATAACCAGGAAACACTGACTTCAAGTTCAATATTCCATTATATATTTTTGGCCCTGTTTTTCATTTATTACTTTGGGAACACGGTAATCTATCCTCTGATTAATTTATTCCTTAAAAATCAGTATGCACATAATAATTTCGGCAAACTATATAGTTATGCTACTTCTGTGAATAAGATCATTATGCTTGTCGCTACATTTTTATACGGAATATTACTTGATTGGAATCCGAATGCATATACTTATGTATTTCCTTTTGTTGCAATAATTGGGATTATATCGGTTCATCTGTTGGCAATGATTGATTATCAGAATCCCGGGGAAAATATTCAGCCGGTAAAATTTATGTTATCTGTAAAAAATTCTATTACAACGATGATCAACATCCTGAAAGGTAACAAGCCCTACTTTCATTTTGAAACAGGATTTATGTTTTACGGATTTTCTTTTATGATTACTGTTACGGTAATAACTATATTTTTCGAAAGAGCTTTACACCTGAATTATTCAAGTGTTGCATTTTACAAAAATGCCTATAACATTCTTGCGATTGTACTGCTGCCCTATACAGGTAAATTGTTAGGAAAAATTGATCCGCGCCGGTTTGCTGCAATTACATTCGGCTCATTAACACTTTTTATTTTTTTTATCATGCTTACCGATTATTTCCCTAATCATTTTATGGTAGCAGGAATTAAAGTTTATCCTTTGCTGGTTGTTGCCTACTTGTTTTATGGAATATTTGCAGCAACTATGGCTTTATTGTGGTTTATTGGGTCAGCTTATTTTTGTAAGTCTGAAGAAGCCGGAGACTATCAATCCGTTCATTTATCCTTAACTGCTGTAAGGGCTATGTTTGCGCCTCTGCTTGGTGTTCTGTTTTATGAATTGTTTGGATTTACCTGGACTTTTTTATTGGCGATTATTTCTCTTGTGATCGGGATTGGGATTATGTTCTGGTCGTATAGGAATGAAAAGAAGGGAGTGGATGTTCATACGGCTGGATGAATTATATAGAGTCTTACAAAATATTATTAACTGATTAAAAT
>JAIOTR010000305.1 GCA_021106665.1 Bacteroidales bacterium | reverse complement strand
TTGCCAAAGTATCAAAATTACTGAAATCTGAAATTATCAGGGATGTAGAAAACAATTAAAAAAAAGGAGGGCATATGATTGAAACAATTAAAATAGGGACACTACGATGGCATCATATTCTAAACCCCTCTGATGAAAACCTTGAATACCTCAAAGATAATTTCCATTTTCACCCACTGGATATTGAAGACTGCAAAGAAGAATATAATCAGCGTCCTAAGGTTGATATTTACGATGATTATTATTTTATGATCTTGCACTTTCCCTTTTTCGACCGTTATAATAAATTTCTCCGTACACGGGAAGTTAAAATTTTCTGGGGTGAGGATTATGTTATAACGATTGGAAAATCGCATTGGGTGGTTACTGAAATGTTTAAGGAGGGCAAAGAACAGGAAGCCCAAAGTGAAACTTTTGAGATTGGGACCAGTGATGCATTACTCTATGCCATTTTGGAAAGGTTAATGAAAGCAACGCAGATAATCATCAAAAAAATTGGAGATGATGTGGATTCCATAAACCGTGCTTTATTTGATATAAAAGCAGAAAGAACAATTGAAAAAATTTCAATAATCAGGAAAAACATTATCCTGCTCAACACCATGTTTAAACCCCAGCTTCCTTTATTAGCAAGGTTTGAATCGGGGCAAATTGAAGGATATGCCGACAACATGGAGGATTACTGGGGCAATATCCTCGACTATTACAAACAAATGTGGGATATGACCGAAGATTACGCCGAGTTGATCGAAGGTTTATCTCAAACGTTTGATTCATTACAGGCAAATCGCACCAACGAGATCATTAAAATCTTAACATTGATTTCCTCTATTCTGCTACCGTTAACCTTTTTAACCGGTTTGTACGGAATGAATGTTAATTTACCCCTTAAAGATGATCCGCGTGCTTTCTGGATTGTTATTGCCGCCATGCTTTTGATTGTTATAAGCATGTACATTCTTTTTAAACGAAAGAAATGGATGTAGAAAGATCACTTTTTAGAACAGACTCATTATTGGATATTATATTATATCTTTGCTTCAAATATCTAAAATAATCAATGATGAAAAACATACTCATTATTTTATTATGTGCAATTGCCCTTAATGGTTTTGCTCAAGTTGTTGATGAAGAAACCAAAAAGAAATTTACCATCGGGCTTGATGTTTTTACCGATATTTGGCAGGATGTTCCGGAAGAACAAATTAAAACGGGTACCATAAACCCGGGGGTAAATATTTTTGGAACTTACAACTTTCTATTCGGTAAGAGTAATATCAGCTTCTCCCCGGGATTGGGAATAGGTGTGCATAATATGTTTAACCATTCATTTGTGCGAACAACAGATGACTCTACTTTTTTTGTTCCAATTAATAAAGACACTATCAATTATAAAAAATCCAAATTTGTTCTTACATACCTTGATATACCCTTGGAGTTACGCTATAAATCGGAGGGTGGTTTCAGGGTTGCTATTGGTTTTAAATTTGGTTTTCTAATTCAGAGCCATACCAAGTATAAAGGAGATGATTACATTGAGCCTACCAATAATGACCTGGTAATTTATAAAAAAACCAAAATTAAACACTTAGAAACAAACAGGTATGGGTTTACTGCCCGCATAGGTTATAAATGGCTGAATCTATGGGGATATTACCAGCTTTCTACATTATTTGAAAAGGGAAAGGGCCCTGAGATGTATCCAATTTCTGTCGGTTTAACAATAATTCCATTTTAATTCAGAGGAGGTAAATCCCTGCCATAAATAAAAACCCCAATAAATACCCGGTATAGATCTGAATCGGTTGATGTGATTTTAATTTCAATCGTGCAAAGCCGATAAATCCAGCAAGTAGAATAGTAAAAGAAATCAATAGCACAAGATCGAGGTTTATACGAATCGATATTCCTGTTAAAGCTCCGGCCATACCACCTATTCCAACCATGTGAATACTAATTTTTGAGAAAAAATTAATCAGCAGCGAAAGAAATACAAGGATAGTTATTCCCAATAAAAAAAGGTGGAATACTTCAGAAATCTGGATTTGTTTTAGCATATAATAAGATAAGAAGAAAAATATACCGGTTAATAAAAAAGGATAAACACGCTCCTCTTTGGATTCCATTTGAAGAGATTTAATCAGCCCTCTGCGTTTCATAATCAATATGATTAATAACGGGAAAAGAAATGTGGTAATAAATACCAAAGAAAAGATTAGAAATTTAGCCGTAGTGGGAATTAATAGCGACACATAACTGTTCATATTGAAAACGGAAATAAACAGGTATGATGGAATTAGTAAGGGATGAAATATTAAGGAAATTATTTTAGGGATTTTTTCTTGCATTCAGTTGCTTTATTACAATTCTTTTCTCAGCCTTGCAACCGGAATGCTAAGTTGTTCGCGGTATTTCGCAACTGTCCGCCTGGCAATATTATATCCTTTTTCTTTTAAGATTTTCGTAAGCTGTTCATCCGTAAGGGGTTTATTTTTATCCTCCGAATCAATACAATCTGATAAAATTTTCTTGATTTCCCTTGTTGAAACCTCTTCACCGTTTTCGGTCAGCATCGACTCTGAGAAAAAGCTTTTCAATAATAATGTCCCAAATGGTGTTTGAACATATTTGCTGTTAGCTACCCTTGAAATAGTTGAGATATCCAAATTTACAATTTCAGCGATATCTTTGAGGATCATAGGCCTTAAGGTGATTTCATCACCGGTGAGAAAATATTCACGTTGATAGTTCATAATGGCATTCATGGTTATCATCAGCGTGTTTTGTCTTTGTTTGATCGCATCAATAAACCATTTGGCCGAATCTATTTTTTGTTTTACAAAAGTTATGGCATCTCTGTGCTTGCTTTTATCCTTACTGTTCGAATAAGTTTCAAGCATATCAACATAAGTACGGTTGAGCCTTAACTCAGGTGCATTTTTCGAATTTAACTGCAGTTCAAGATCACCATTGTTGTTGTAAATAATAAAATCAGGAAGAATATAGTGATTCGTTTTTGATGTTTCACTAAGTGAGTTTCCGGGTTTAGGATTTAATTTTAATATTTCTTCGATCGCTTTTTTAAGGTCATTCTCTGATATCTTCGCTTTTTTGATGATCTTTTCATAATGCTTTTTTGTAAACTCATTAAAATATCTTTCAATCAGCAACTTTGCCAGTTCAGTTGAACCATTTGAATTCTCCCTTTTCTTTAATTGGATCAAAAGACATTCCTGTAAATTTCGGGCTCCCACACCTGCCGGATCAAACTCCTGGATAAGTTGAAGCAGTTCGAAAATTTCCTCTTTTGTAGTCTGAATATTTTGAACGAACGCCAGGTCGTCAACCATGGATGTAATTTCCCGGTTCAGGTATCCTGATTCATCAAGGTTACCAATGATATAAGAGGCAATTAGGTATTGACGTTCATCAAGGCTGCGAAGGCCTAACTGAGAAAGTAATAAATCATTGAAAGAAGTACCTGAAACAAATGGAATTTCCCTTCTTTCATCATCAGCGCTTGAATTATTGGAACTTAACTTATAGGAAGGTGTTTCGTCATCATCCATATAATCTCCAATGTCAAATTCGTCGTCACTATTCTTAGTTTCGAATTCCTCCTCTGTTTCTCCTTCATTTTCATCAGCTCCTACAGGCTCATCATAATCTTGCTCCTGTTCAGAGGTTTCATCTGTGTCGCTGGTTTCATCAAGGGCTGGGTTTTCTTCTATTTCCTGTTTTATCCTTTGTTCAAGGGCAATAGACGGAATCTGCAACAATTTCATCAGCAAAATTTGCTGAGGAGACAGCTTCTGTAGAAGTTTTTGTTGTAACCGTTGATTTAACATGCAAATTCTTTTTCTAAATTACCCTCTAATTGTTTCAGACAAATATCAACATTTTTATTTAATAATCAAAATTAATATTGTACTATTTAAATGTCCAAATTTAAAATTCAGCGTTTTGTGGCGATCTTGGAAATGGAATAACATCTCTTATATTTCCCATACCCGTGATAAACAGCATCATTCTTTCAAATCCCAACCCATAACCGCTATGTGGCACAGTGCCAAATTTTCTGGTTTCAAGATACCACCATAAATCTTTTTCTGGTACGTTCATTTCACGCATTCGTTTCAAAAGCAGGTCATAATTTTCCTCTCTCTGCGAACCTCCAATAATTTCACCGATCTGTGGAAAAAGAACATCCATTGCCCGCACCGTCTTATCATCATCATTCATTTTCATATAAAATGCCTTGATTTCTTTTGGATAATCTGTTATAATAACGGGTTTTTTGAAATGCTTTTCAACCAGGTATCTCTCGTGTTCGGATTGAAGATCAATCCCCCAGCCTTCTATCAGGAACTGGAATTTTTTCTTTTTATTGGGTTTTGAATTTCTTAAAATGCTAATGGCATCTTCATATGTAATTCTCACAAATTCATTTTCTAGTACAAAAAGAAGCTTCTCTTTTAATTCCATTGGAGACCGATCTTCCTGTTTTTTGATCTTTTCTTCATCCAACAAACGCTTGCTCAGAAAGTTCAAATCATCAGCACAATTATCAATGGCATATTTAATGACAAACTTCAGCATTTCTTCTGCCAGATCCATGTTATCATTGTTATCATAGAAAGCCATTTCCGGTTCTATCATCCAAAACTCAGAAAGATGCCTGGAGGTATTGGAATTTTCAGCCCTGAAAGTTGGTCCGAAAGTATAAACCTCTGATAATCCAAGTGCCGCAAGTTCAGCCTCCAGCTGACCAGAAACAGTAAGATTGGTTTCTTTACCAAAAAAATCTTTGTTAAAATTTACCGATCCATCTTCATTAAGAGGTGGGTTTTTCGGATCAAGAACCGAAACCCTGAACATTTCCCCAGCGCCTTCTGCATCCGAGCCGGTAATAATTGGAGTATGGATATTAAGAAATCCTTTATCGTTAAAAAATTTGTGAATGGCAAAGATCATGGCATGTCTCACCCTGGTGATCGCTCCAAAAGTATTGGTCCTGAATCTCAGGTGTGATTTTTCACGAAGAAATTCCAGGGAATGTTTTTTGGGTTGAAGCGGATATTCAGCCGGATCAGCTATTCCTAAAATTTCAATTGATTTTGGACTGATTTCTACTTTTTGACCACTTCCCTGCGATTCAATGATTTCACCGGTAATTGAAAGTGCAGCTCCGCTATGAACATTTTGAATTTCTTCTTCTTTGATTGAGTTATGGTCTATAACTATTTGTATATTTTTTATTGTAGAACCATCATTTAATGCAATAAATGAAACATTTTTGCTTCCTCGTTTGGTCCTTACCCAACCTTTAACATTAACAAGCTTTCCAAACTCCTCTGATTTGAGCAGGTCTATGATCTTTATCCTTTTTAATTCACTCATTTTTCGCGGAATGTAATATCGCTGCAAAAGTAGCTACTTTTTTAATTTGAAATCGATGAAAAAAAATAAATATGGCTTTTTAAATATATAATTATTTTGTATTGAAAATGAGTAATTTTGTGAGACATCATGGCAATCAATCTGAACATAATACCGCTGAATAAATGGCTTGATATTAAAGAATCTCCATTGGTCATCAGTGGGCCTTGCAGCGCTGAATCAGAAGGCCAGATTTTGAAAACTGCCAAAAAAATTGCTCAGGTTCCACAAGTTAAAATTTTCAGAGCTGGTATCTGGAAACCAAGAACTCGACCCGGCCTATTTGAGGGTGTCGGTGAGAAAGGATTGACATGGCTACAGAAAGTTAAAGCACAAACAGGATTACTTACTGCTGTGGAAGTAGCCAATCCAGGGCATGTGGAAGCAGCTTTAAAGCATCACGTTGACATAATATGGATTGGCGCCCGGACCGTTGTTAACCCCTTTTCACTCCAGGAACTGGCTAATGCCCTAAAAGGAGTCAATATTCCGGTTATGGTTAAAAATCCGGTTAATCCTGATCTAAACTTATGGATAGGCGCCCTTGAACGTATAAATTTATCCGGAATTGATCGAATCGCTGCCATTCATCGGGGTTTTTACTTCTTCGATAAAACACCTTACAGGAATGCTCCTATGTGGGAAATACCCATTGAACTAAAAAGACTGATTCCAAATCTTCCTGTAATTTGTGATCCCAGCCATATTTGTGGGGAACGGAGCATGTTGTTGGATGTTGCTCAAAAAGCACTGGATCTGGAAATGGATGGATTAATGATTGAATCACATTTCGATCCTGATAATGCATTGACCGATCCTCAACAACAAATTAAACCAGATGAATTGTCTCAATTAATATCTTCTCTGGTAATAAGAAGGGAAGAAGGAAGCATAGAATTTGCAGGGAAGCTGGAAGAATTAAGAACTGAAATTGATAAAATCGATGCCGAACTGATCAATATTTTATCACGCCGGATGGGATTGATCGATGAAATTGGCAAATACAAAAGGAATCATAATATTACAATCCTGCAATTGAAAAGATGGAGTAATATTGTTAATGACAGGTTAAAAACGGGTTTGAATTCCGGTTTGCAAAAAGAATTTCTTCAAAAGCTACTTGAGGTTGTTCATAATGAATCAATAAAACGCCAAACCGATATATACAGCGGGAAGGAAGAGTGATATCAAAAGATTGTTTTTAATTTTTGTTTACTTTTGTCCATAATTCTGTTTATAGGAATTTTTTGTTTATAAATCAATTTGTAAATTTGACAGATCAAAATTATAGTTATGGTATTTAATTATATAATTTCTTTAATTCTGGCTCCCCTGATTGCAGGGGTTATTATTGCTATCATATGGAAAAAACGAAGTAAAGATCGTTATCCGGGGCTTATTTCAAGTTTTGTTCTGGGAATGCTTAGTATTGTTATGGTATTGTTATTTCAATATATCGCCAGACAATTTGGATTGGAGATATTTACCAATATAAGAAGGATCATTTTTTACTCCTTTATTGTAATGGGATTTGGATCTGAATTCGGAAAGTATTTAATTCTCAGGTATTATAACTACCCTAAAAGCAGCTATAACGGACCACTTGATGGTATTGTGTATACTACAATGATCTCCATGGGATTCGCATTTATGGGGAATATCCTTTATTTTGTTTTGCCCGTTTATGAAGCAATAGATTTCCTGTATGCGATAACAGTGGTATTTGCAAATCTTTTCTTTGCTGTTATTCTTGGATTCTTTCTCGGTATGGCAAAAACCCGTGAAAATAAATTTGTTGATTCCATGACAGGCTTATTTGGCGCATCCTTTTTCCATGCGCTGTATAATTTTTGTTTTTTAACCCAAGATTATCGATTGTTGTTATTCCTAAGTATAGGCGCTTTTATTGTTGTGATCATGCTTTATTATAAAGCTTTTGAACTAAATGAGGAGTTTAAAAGAATTAAAAAAGAGTAGTATAATTAAGAATCTAAAGGCATTTATACATTTTTCCAGGCAAACTTTTTATAACACCGTCAAATTCAAGATTCAGGAGTATAGCAGCTATATTACTGGGCGAGAGTTTTGATTTAAGCACAATGTAATCTACGCTTGTTTCATTGTTTTCTTTTAAGATGTTAACAATCAATTCTTCTTCAGGAGATAATTCTTTAAATAGCTTTTGTTGTTTGGGTGATTTATCAGTATCTGACTCCCAAAGCATGATATACTTAATGTCTTTTACTGACTGAATAAGCGCCGCCCTGTTCGTCTTTATTAGAAAATTGCACCCTTCTGAGTATTTATCATTTAACTTACCAGGAACTGCAAATACATCACGGTTATATGAATTAGCAATATTCGCCGTTATTAAAGCTCCACCTCTAATGGCTGATTCAATTACTATAACAGCATCAGCAATACCAGCCACAATTCTATTACGCTTTGGAAAATTTTCTCTGTCAGGATTGGTTTTACTCATAAAATCGGTTAGCAAACCGCCATTTAAAACCATCTTCTCTGCGAGGGATTTATTTGCCTGGGGATATATCCGGTCAAGACCATGAGCCAATATCCCAATTGTAGCTAAATCATTTTTTAGCGAAGATTTGTGAGCATAAGTATCAATTCCATAAGCCAACCCACTTACAACAACTACATCCAGATCAGCCAGATCTTTAACGAATTTTGCACAAATTTCTTTTCCATATTCCGAAGCCGTTCTTGTACCAACAATACTGATGATACGTGGGGAATTTAAATCAGCGTTACCCATATAATAAAGCATCATGGGGCCATCAATACAATGTTTTAATCGTTGAGGGTATTTCTTGTTCGTGTAAAACAAGGGAGTAACATTGTATTTATCAATAAAAGATATCTCCTTCTCTGCCCTATTCAATACTTTTTGAGACAATATAGAATTTACCGTAGATAAACCTATACCCGGTATTTTCATTAATGCCTGTTTCTTTTCTTTAAAAACAGCTTCAGTACCGCCGCAATATGATACCAGTTTTTTCCCATTGACATCTCCAATGCCTGGTATTAATGTTATTCCTATTTGATAGATCAGCAAAATTTTGAATTTGGTGATTCAAAAATAAGATATTTTATGAATGATAAGCACGAAGACCCATATTTTGGTAAATTTGTGAACTTACATCGCAATTTAAACGTGAAAAACAAACCTAATATTTTGGTAAGCCCACTGGACTGGGGTATCGGACATGCAACCCGTTGTGTTCCGATAATCAATGAGTTAATTGAGCAGAATACCAATGTGATTATTGGTGCAGATAACCGTCCTTTAGCTTTCTTAAAGCAAGAATTTCCCTCATTACAGTTCGTTCAGTTCCCCGGCTATAAATTTTCTTATCCCGGTAAAGGAAGTATGGCCTTAAAAATGGCAAGGCAGGCTCCAGCCATCTTAAAAGGAATTAAGGAAGAAAAAAAACTTTTGAAAAAATTAATTCGCAAACTCAATATTGATGCTGTTATTTCTGATAATCGGTATGGTCTTTCTTCAGATACTATTCCCAGTATTTTTATAACCCATCAGATTATGATCAAAGTGCCAGCCCACTTGAAGTTTCTTGAAACAAAACTTTATAATAAAAATATAGCTTATATATCGAAATTCAATGAATGCTGGATACCTGACTTCGAAAATGAAATAAATCTTTCGGGCGACCTTTCACATAAAAAATCTTTACCACCAAAATCCTATTATATTGGACCATTGTCGAGGTTTGCACATAAACAATTATCCTCAACCAAAACTGAAAATTCAAATAAATTCAAATATGATTTATTGGTTATGTTATCCGGCCCTGAACCACAGAGAACAATATTGGAGGAGAAGATAATAAATGAATTATTAAAAACAGATTTGAAAAGCATTGTGGTTTGTGGTAAACCCGAAAAGTTTGAAGATAGGATTATTGAAGATAAGATTATTATATATTCACATTTGGATAGTAAAAGTTTGGAGAAGATTATAAAAGAAAGTAGAATAGTCATATCCCGCCCAGGCTATTCCACAGTCATGGATCTTGTTGCACTAAGCAAGAAAGCCATTTTTATTCCCACACCAGGCCAGACTGAACAGGAATATCTTGCCGAACATTACTTTAAAAACAAACTCTTTTATAAAATGAAACAAAAGGAGTTCAACCTAACAAAGGCAATGACAGAGGCCACAAGTTTTTCAGGTATAAAATTGGAATTCGATCAGACTAAGCTCAAAAAAAGAATTCGGAGATTACTGGATAGCATTTAAGCATTTTTAAATCCCACAAACTTCCCTTCATCTCCTTTTGTATATTTGCCGACTTAAATTAATCTTCAATGATATTAAATTCAATTATCTGGGATGTCAATCCTGAAATTTTCCGAATTGGAAATTTTGCCATCCGCTGGTATGGGATTTTATTTGCTTTGGGTTTTGTTATAGGTTATATTATTCTTGGCCAAATTTTCAAGAAAGAAAACATTCCTTCCAAGCTGCTTGATACTGTTACTACATATATGGTTATTGCAACAGTAATTGGCGCCAGGTTGGGCCACTTCCTGTTTTACGAACCTGAATATTTTTTGCAAAATCCATTGCAGATTCTGAAAATCTGGGAAGGTGGCCTCGCCAGTCATGGAGCTGCAATAGGTATATTCATTGCTCTGTATATATTTTCACGAAAAATTAATAAACCATACTTCTGGACTTTAGACAGAATTGCTATCGTTGTTGCCCTTGCCGGATTTTTTATTAGAATTGGAAATTTAATGAACTCAGAAATATATGGCATAGAAACAAGTTTGCCCTGGGGATTTATTTTCGTGCTATGGGGAGAAACAGTTCCAAAACATCCGACACAGATTTACGAAGGATTATCATATTTGATTATATTCTTTATCCTGTATTCAATATATTTAAAGAAAGGAACCCAATTAAAACATGGGTATTTATTCGGACTATTCATGATTCTACTTTTCAGTGTTAGGTTTTTAATTGAGTTTATAAAAGAGCCACAGGTTGGTTTTGAAGAAAATATGATATTAAACATGGGACAAATACTCAGTATACCTTTTATACTGATCGGAACATTTATAATACTCCGTGCCCGAAAACTACCAGAATAATTTCCTTTTCTCGTTGAAGGACAAATGCTTTATTGCTTAAAACTGCTCATGAAGACACTGTCAATTTTATTATGCAGTTCAGTCTGATCATTTATCTGTGCCATCATTGATAATCGTTGCAAAACACCTAAAGCCTGTTCATAATCAGATTTATAATATTGTGACAGTCTGCTGTTGAGACGATTATAATAATCCATATTCTGCGAATAAATTTCAAAAATCCTTTCTGTAATGGCATTTCCTTTTTCCATTGCCCCCGCTTCGTAATATACATCAGCAAAAGGAATCATATACATATCATATGTGAATTTACTTTCAGGAAATTCTTCGAGACAGCGGTCAAGCAACTCGATGGCATTTTCTTTTTCTCCTTTTTTAACCAATGCCTCAGCTACACGCATAAAATTTTGTTTCGGGATAATTGAATTTCTTGCACTTTCGCGGTCAACATAAACATCCGGATCCTTAAGGTTACCCCAAGAACTTTTGTTCATAAAAATATCAAAGGATGCTTCTGCATTGACACCTCCTACTCCTGAAATAAAATTTTCTGCTTTAACCGGCATAAATTTATAAACCATTCCCTCCAAATGACAATACTCCTCAATCCCAAGTACCTTATTGATGGAGCTTGGATTGGCAAAATAGATTGGCCGTTCCCAATTATTGGTTGCAATTATATCTAAAAGCATTAAATCGTTTTTATACAGATAATTCTGCCTCACATCCCAATTTATTGATGAAACTATTTTATCAGCCAATTGCTCAGGGACAGCGCCCTTTGCAATAATATCTGCCGAATCAATGATTAGTTTGAATTTTTTCGTTGGCGAAAAATTGATCTTTTCACCACTGGTCAGAGTCAATTTTGTTCGTTCGTTTTCACTTGCAATAAAATCAACAACCTGGTCTAATTCAGCATAACCTTGCAGATTGGTACTATAAAAAACCACAGCATTATTCACACCATTTTGATATTGATCGTACGAAAGTGTAAATGGCAATGATTCCGACTCGTATGCCTTATTCATCATTTGGTGAATATACCAATGGCCGGAAGCGAGCATAAAATTCACCACCCTGACATCTGTTCTTATTCCTTCAACTTCCTGGGCATACCATAATGGGAATGTATCATTATCACCATTTGTAAATAATATAGCATTGGGTTCACATGAATTGAGATAATTAGCAGCAAAATCGCGTGCAGCATATTTACCTGAACGGTCATGATCATTCCACCCCTCTTTGGCCATAATTGTTGGCACAAGTAAAAGAGAAAAGGCAGTTACAGCAATTGCAGCAATCTTGGGGTTCATTCTTTTTTGAAGTATATTAAAAAGTGCCAGCACACCAAAACCTATCCAAATCGCAAATGCATAAAATGA
>JAIOTR010000222.1 GCA_021106665.1 Bacteroidales bacterium | reverse complement strand
TTTGTACCTTTCAATAAGGCAGGCAATGTATCAGCCTCAACCGGGTTAACACAAACCGAAGCACAACCAAAGGTTGTAGCCCAATCAGCCATTTTATTTAACTTGGGGGATTGTGTATCAGCATTCAGGTCAGTTACATCCAAAAAAGCAGTGATTTTCTCCGGTGTAAAATTGCGGACAAGCTCTTTCATTTTATCCGCAGAAAATTCAACAAGGGGTGTCCGGTTTGGTTCTGTCTTTGCCATTACTATTTATTAACTATAAACATTTAACTTTCAGTTCTAAATCAAATCATAAAGATATAACTTTTAATTATTTCTGGTTTCAATTATAAATTTGTCATATCAAATATATGCAATACTATACTGAACAATTCTGTTAAAAAAATGTTAAACCCTGTAAGGATTCAAATATTTGAGCAACTAAGTGCTAAAATCATATGTCATATAAAATATATAAACATTAAATATGAAAAAGCTTCTACTTATTATTACGGTTTCATTGTTTGTTTTTGCATTAAACGCACAAACTATCCTTGATACAGCTTTAAATTTTACAGTTAAGGATACCTATGGTAACACCATCGAACTATTTGACATTCTGGATGCAGGACAGATGGTAGTCATAGACTTCTTTTCGACCACTTGAGGTACTTGCCAGACGTATGCGCCAGATTTGCAGGCGGCTTACGAAGAATTTGGATGTAATGACGGAAACGTCTTTTTTATGGGCATAGATAAGGGGAATACCAATGAGGATGTAATGGCTTTTGATTCTATTTATGGAATTCAATATCCGGGAATAAGCGGTCAGAACGGTGGTGGCAACCAGGTGCATTTGCTTTATAATATGCAGGCAACACCTTCTATAGTGGTAATTCAACCGAACAGGTATATTTCAGTTAAACAGGTATGGCTACCTACATTTACTAATATAGTTGATAGTGTAACAAATGCAGGTGGCATTGCTCAAGCATGTTTGACAGATATTCATGTTGCACGACAGGAAAATATTCTAAGTATTGGCCCTAATCCTGTTAAAGATTATGCACATTTCTACTTGAACTTTGATTCAGACAAAGAAATTGAAATCAATGTTTTCGACTTAACCGGCAGAAAGGTAATGGGGTTTGAACCGGTTTATTACCCGGCTGGTATATATTTTGTAAAAGCTGATTTCTCAGGAAAGCAAGAAGGATTTTACTTTGTACAAATTTTAGAAAACAAGCAGATTATATCTACTAATAAACTAATTAAAGTAAACTAACAAAGCATTTATGTTCAGAAATTTTACTTTATCAATGTCTCTTTTGATTTTCAAGCAGATTGCAATTATCGTATAGAACTTTTTAATGTTCTTGGCAATAAGTTTAGCTCTTTTGAATATCAAGGTAATTCGGGAAATAACATATCTATCCCAACCGGAAACTTAAGTGAGGGATTTTATATACTTGCAGTATTTTCAGGAAATCAATTACTTGAGCAACAAAAGTTTTACGTTATAGATTAATTCAAATAGACGGCTGTTGCTGATATTTCTATAGCAAATATTTCAAGTAATCAATCATAAAAGTTATCTCACTTTCCTTTATACCAAACTGAATCAAATACTTTTTGTCCTCTTCGAAACTACCCATAAATGACTTTAAATTATTATCCTCACGATTGATTGATGTTTTGTAATTTTTAAGCGCTGCTTTCCTGTCACCCAAACACCATTCAACATGACCTAAATTCATAAAGTCATATTTGTTGGCTTCATTTTCCATTAAGCGTTCAAAATATTCTTTGGCTTTTTCAAACTTTCCCAATAGAAAGGAACACCACGCAATCGGACGAAGCACTTTCCTGTTTTCATCAGCTGTAAATTCAACCTTAAAATAATATTTTAGGGCTTCTTCATATTGCTTCAGGTCAAGATAGGAATGACCGATATAAGTCTGGATATAAAGATTATCCGGTTCAATTTTTTCAGCCTCCAAATAATACTTTAATGATTCCTCATAATTTTTCAGGTGCCGGTTACAAAGCGCCAGTTTTTTTAAATTCCATGCCCTATTGGCCTCAAACAGTTCTGCCTTTCTATAAAAGCTCAAAGCCTCTTTGTAATTCTTTAGCTTTTGGTAACTGTATCCAATTTTTTCAAAAATCTCCAGGTTATTATTGCCTTTACTGTTCAATAATAAATAAATTTCGAGGGCTTGTTCATAATAATCTTTTTCAAAAAAGAATTCACCTATATTGCGCAATATATCATCATCCTTTACCAGGGTCGTGAAAAAATCGCAATAATAAAAATCGAGCTTTAGATTAAATATATCCTTGAACTCACCTCTTAAAGGATGCAGTTTATAAAACCTGTATAGATCCTGGATATATTGTGAATAAATGCTTTTGATCCGCGTTGACTTGTTCAGTATTTCATCTTCCTCCTGAATTTCC
Source organism: Bacteroidales bacterium (assembly GCA_021106665.1). Classification (GTDB taxonomy): domain Bacteria; phylum Bacteroidota; class Bacteroidia; order Bacteroidales; family JAADJA01; genus JAADJA01. The sequence continues at coordinate 6,674 of JAIOTR010000222.1, read as the reverse complement.
CTTAATCCCTCCAGTTCGGCATTGAACATTTCCAGCATCATACTTTTCTGCAATTCAGGCATGTACTGAATATTCAGGCAAAAAGAATACTTATCTGAATTACACATAAAAAAGGATTTCGATAATCCATCGAGAAAAAGGGAGGTGTTAAAATTTTCTTCTTCTTTATCAAGCACTTCGTTAATAACAAAATTATCCGTATGAAAAGGCCTGAACCAGTTTGTAATTTCATTAAAAAATTCAAAATGCTTTAACCTGGAAAAGGCGCTCATAAATACATCTGCGCCTTCCATCTGGAGCTTTGAAATTTCCTGCAATTTATCAAGTAGGTCAGGAGCATCTTCAAAAACCCGCTCCCAATCAGGATTTTTATCATCCATGTAATCGCTTGATAAAATATTATCCAAATCTAATTTGTCCTTCAAAATGGGTTGGTATTTTACCATTTCAGGAAGGATTTCCTCTTCAAGTTTTTTTGTAATTTTTTCTGTTTCCTTCGATTTTAGTAATTGAATCGCAATAAGTTCAATATTCTTTTCAATGTCATTATAATCTGCTAATGTTTTTATCTTCTCTATTAAATCCGGAAAGAAACTTATTCTTTTATTATAGATATATAAATTAAGGAATAACCCAACCAGGGCCCGTTGCTTTATTTGATCATTTTCATTCAATGTATAGTCAATCAGCAATTCTATTTTCCTAACGTCAAAACATCTGAAGGAGCTAAGGGTTAAAGCACTGATAATGATGGATTGTTCGTACCAGGGGAAATTATTAGCTTCCCATATGGTATTAATTAATTTCAGGTCAGCATCTTTAAATTTGTCGGTTAACAAAATAAGATTAAAAATTTTGACCAATACTTCCTGATGATTTTGGTATTCTTCCTTTTTATTTGTTTCCGTTTCAAGGCTGCTCTCCAGGACATCCGATAATTCTTCATCAAAGGCAAGATTCTCAATACTATTTATAGCCTCATCTTTAATTTGCTTTGATTCAAATTCAATTTTCTTTTTCAGGCGATAAATATATTGATCACTATCGTTCATGTACGCATATTGCAAAGCAAGGTCGGCAAGCTCCAATACAGAAACCCGTGTATGCTGGTATATTTTTTCTCGCTGTGGGTCATCAATTCCCTCCACAGTATATTTCAATAAATTCTCATACGTATCGTCCAATGACTCATATTGTGAAATATAATCGCCTTTTCTTGAATGTATAACCAGCCCCTTTAATACATCCAGTGCGTCTTTCAATTTATTATTATAAATATGTCGCGCAATAAGCTGATAATTTCTTTCCAATCCTTTTTTATCCATATTTTCTTTCGAATAATATATTTTAATTATTCCTGATTAATTTTTTAATAATTCAAAATTAACAACTTCCTCCATAACCAAGGTATCGGATTCATAATGATACTTCTTTGAGTTTCCTGTTATTTTAAGGCTCTGTCCATTTTTGTATAAAGTTGAAGTAACTGAAGAACCTGAACCGGCGAAAGAAATTATTGGTGAACTGATCAGGTCGCCATATATTGTTGAATTATAATATTGTGGTACACTTATTTTTACCTCTAGGTATTCTGGCGCTGTTTCACTTATTTCAATTGTTATAGGTAAATCGTTTTGCGTAAGATTTGAATTGTAGTTGAAATGATCGCAAGTACCTGAAAAGACACCCAACCACGACTCAACAGTGCAATCATGACATTTATCCCATCCGTCTTCCTCCTCCTTTTCACTGCAACCAATTGTTAAAAGCAACAATAACGAGAAGATACACACAGAAAAAACATTTATTAAAAGATTATGCATATTATTGTATATTAGCATCCTATTGCCAAAGATAACATTATTTCTGGCACAGTTATTTCATTTTTTCCCGAAATTTGGAACATGAAAAAGCATATTTTGATTAAACTATTTTTACTTAGCTTTATTATCTCGATGATACCATCCTGCCTTGAAGATGATGATATTGCAATAATTACAGATGACCGCGAAGAATTTATCGGGACATGGGATGTTGACGAAACCTGTAACCGGATATCTTACCAGGTGGAAATAATTAAAGATCCTTCAAATAGCACCCAGGTTCTTATCAAAAATTTTTGGCTGATCGGTTCCGATGAGAAACCACCCTATGCCATCGTTGCAGGCAGTACTATTACAATCCCATCGCAAGGCATGTGTGATGATGGAAGTAATATTGTTCAGGGAGAAGGAGTTCTTAATAAGAAAAAAATAGAATGGAATTACACTGTAAACGATGGGGCTGACTTATATACTTGTTCTGCAACATACGAGAGGCCTTGAATTATTTATTCCGCTTCGCTTTTCATTTTGCTAAGCTTGGTTATGGCATCTGCATATATTTCATCCATAACTTCTACATCATATAAATAATATGTTAGGCTATGCTCAAAGCTTTCGCGGGTAATATCATATTTTTCCAATATGGAATTATGAAGGTAATATTTATAAAAATTGACTTCAGTGGCTGCTTTTCTTTGCTTTGTCTTTATAATGGCATCATAAAGTCTTAAATCAACAATAATATTAACCATTTCTTCTTTTGGAATCAAATCATCCGGAAGTAATACTTCTTTCTCTATCTGTCGTGTGCAGCTAAACTGGAAAATCAACGTCAGAAATAAAAAATATATCAGTTTTTCCGGTTTCACTCTTCAGTTTTATACTTTATAAAATATTCTTTGTTTAAACCATCAATAATTTGTTGGGTAATATTAAAGGTATCTTTCCCTAATAAAATATTTCCGGTTGAGTTATAACTTAAAATATAATCATAGTTGTATATCAGATTCAACCTTTCTAAATAATTTCGAATGCTATCGAGCAAAACCATGTTCATTTCAAATTCTTTTTGTGCCAGTTGTGCAGCAAGCTGATCCTGCAATTCATATAATTCCTGTTGCTTCGCCATAAGCTGTTCATAAATTTGCTGGGCACTAGCTTCGGAAATGGATTGTTGTTGAACTTGTTCCTGAAAATATGCAGCATCGGACTCATAAGCTTTTTGTCTGGAGGTAAAATCTGCATCTTTCCTTTTTCTATCACTTTCAAGTTCTGTGGTTAGTTTGGTAACCAATTCATAGTTTTGCAACACCATATCTGTATTAACAAAAACAATTGAACCTGATTCTGAAGAAATGACTGGCATGCTTTGTACAATGGTCGGTTCATGAGATTCGTCATTTTCAATAATTTCAAGAATAAAAAAGACAATTACAGCTATTATGGCTATCACACTGAATATTAAACTTATTCTTCCGGTTTTGTCCTTTAAATTAGATTTCTCTTCGATCATAATAAAGTTTTTTAACAACAAAAGACCTAACAAAAAATTGCTGGCCTTTTTGATTTTTAATTTGGCAAAAATAATTTAATTTTTATTCTCTTTTTAATTTCCTACATCCGACATAAACTTTATACGCATCAGCCGGATTTCTTCTTCTTTAAATTCCTCTTCTCCCAATTCTTCTAAAGCATCTTGAATTGAATCTGTTTCAGCTTCACCAAAATATTCATAAATTTCTTCCTGATGATATTCATCTACATACTCACTAATATAGTAGCTAATATTTACTTTTGTTCCTGAAGCTACAATACTTTCAATCTCTGTTAGCAATTCACTCACAGTTAAATCCTTGGTATGTGCAATGTCTTCTAATGCAAGTTTTCTGTCAATACTCTGAATAATATAAACCTTAAGGCCTGATTTATTGACTACGGATTTTACAACCATATCATATGGCCTCATAATTTCATTTTCCTCAACATATTGCTTGATAAACTCCAAAAAAGGCTGACCATATTTTTTTGCCTTTCCTGATCCCACACCGGTGATTTGCAATAACTCCTCTTCAATTATCGGATACTGAATTGACATATCTTCCAATGAAGGATCCTGGAAAATTACAAATGGAGGCAAATTTTCATCTCGCGAAATCTCCTTTCTTAAGTCCTTTAATAATGTAAACAGGGTTTGGTCGGCAGTGCCGGTTTTTGCTGCCCCTCCATCAAAGAAATCGTCATCCCCATCCAAACTATCATAATCGTGATCCTTGGCTAGCATTATTGAAAAAGGATTTTCCAGAAAATCAACACCTTCCTGGGTTACCTTCAGTAATCCATAATTATCAATGTCCTTAACAAGTAAATTATTTATCAGGGATTGGCGTATAACAGCATTCCAAAATTTTTCATCATGATCCATTCCCCGTCCGAAAGCTTTCAATTTATTATGTTTGAAGGATTTAATGGTAGCATTATTTTTGCCAACCAATATATTGATAATATGGTTTGATTTAAAAAGCTGTTTAACCTCCAACACTGCTTCTAATGTAATTACCATATAATCTTTGCCTTCAAATTTTTCTTTGGGATGGAGACAATTATCACAGGCACCACAAGTATCATGCTGATATTCTTCACCAAAATAATGAAGCAATTGACGGTGACGGCAAACCGATGATTCAGCATAAGAAGTTGTTTCCTGTAGTAATTGTTTAGCAATTTCCTGCTCGGCAACAGGCTTGCCTTTCATAAATTTTTCCAACTTCAGAATATCATCATAGCTATAAAAGGCAATACAGTTTCCTTCTCCGTCATCACGGCCTCCTCTTCCTGTTTCCTGGTAATAACCTTCAATACTTTTTGGGATATCATGATGGATCACAAACCGGATATCAGGTTTATCAATGCCCATCCCAAATGCGATGGTTGCAACTATTACATCTACATCTTCCATAAGGAATTTATCCTGGTTGGTCCGACGGGTTAAAGCATCCAAACCTGCGTGATAGGGTAACGCTTTAATTCCATTTACCTGGAAAGTTTCGGCAAGCTCTTCAACTTTTTTACGGCTTAAACAATATACAATTCCTGATTTATTCGAATGATTTTTAATATACCTTATTATATCTTTAACAACTTCTTTTGTCTTTGGACGAATCTCATAATACAGATTGGGCCTGTCAAAGGATGATTTATAAACTTTAGCATCCAGGATGTCCAGGTTTTTTTGAATATCTTGCTGAACCTTAAGTGTAGCTGTAGCCGTTAATGCCATTATTGGTACGTCCTGCCCGATAGATTCAATAATAGGACGAATTCTACGATACTCGGGCCTGAAATCATGCCCCCATTCTGAAATACAGTGAGCTTCATCAATAGCGTAAAAAGAAATTTTGATTTTTTTCAGAAATTCAACGTTTTCTCCTTTAGTCAAAGATTCTGGAGCAACATATAATAATTTGGTTTTACCTTTAAGAAGATCTTCTTTAACTGCTGTTATCTCTGCTTTGGATAAAGAAGAATTCATAAAATGAGCAATTCCCTGTTCAGCGCCAAAATTTCTAATGGCATCAACCTGGTTTTTCATTAAAGCAATCAAGGGGGAGATAATGATTGAAGTTCCTTCGCTCATTATTGCAGGTAACTGGTAGCACATCGACTTACCACCCCCGGTAGGCATAATAACAAAAGTGTTATCCCCCGCCAATACACTTCTCATTATGGTTTCCTGGTTTCCTTTAAAACTGTCAAACCCGAATATTTTCTTCAATAAATCGTGCAACGGGTATTCAACCAATTTTTCCATCTCGTCCTACAACAATAAATTATACGTTATTAAAAATAGTTATTAATTTCTTAAACAAACCTGAAAATAAAATGTCGTTAATACAAATTTAAAGAAAAAAAATAAATCTATTAAGCAAATAAAAGTTTTAATCTAAAATATCTTTACCGAAAATAATACATTTTTTATAATAAAGATTCCTTTTTTCTTAAATATTTTTTTTAAAAACATCAATAACCAACAAATTTAATGTTTGTATCTTTGTTAAAGATAAACAAATATAACAATATTATATAATTGAAATCAATTAAAGAAATAAAACAAACAGCAATAGATACAATTGATGAAGAGCTAAATGCTATTCAAAATCTTAAAAACCAAGTAAATGACGATTTTGCGAGGGCAGTTGAATTAATATACAAATCACAGGGGCGAGTTATTATTACAGGTATTGGTAAGAGTGCAAATATTGCCTCTAAAATTGTTGCAACATTAAATTCAACCGGAACGCCATCAATTTTTATGCATGCTGCCGATGCCATTCATGGGGATATAGGCATTATTCAAAAAGAGGATATCATTATTTGTATTTCAAATAGTGGTAATACTCCGGAAATCAAAGTTTTAATTCCATTGCTTAAAATAAGGGGGAGTAAACTAATTGCCTTTACCGGAAACCTTGATTCATACCTGGCCAATCAGGCTGATTTCTTGATTAATACCAGTGTAATTAAGGAGGCCTGTCCCAATAATCTTGTGCCAACATCAAGCACCACAGCACAACTTGTTATGGGCGATGCACTTGCTATTGCTTTGTTGGAATGCAGGGGTTTTTCAGTTAATGACTTTGCCAAATACCATCCCGGAGGAGCATTGGGCAAAAAGTTATATTTAAGGGTTGAGGATTTATACCCACATAATGCTGCACCGGCCGTTGATGTAAATGATGACATTAAATCGACGATTATGGAAATTTCTTCTAATAGGTTAGGCGCCACTGCTGTAATAGATAATGGTAAGCTTGTCGGTGTCATAACTGACGGAGATCTCAGGCGTATGCTCGA